>NZ_JABUZE010000175.1:0-22372 GCF_014897805.1 Halomonas sp. 3F2F | reverse complement strand
CAGCAGAACCTGAAGAGCCAGCAGAACCTGAAGAGCCAGCAGAACCTGAAGAGCCCAGTCAGCCTGAGCCAAGCAACCCAAACTTCAACCTGGGAGAGCGCTACCACACGGGCACTTCTGACGCTTCAGCAGCGATTGCCGTGGGTGAGGGTCTAATGCTGGTGGCGGATGACGAAGATCAAGTGTTACGCCTCTATGAGCGCGACACTGATGGTGCCCCTCTGGCGGAAATTAACCTGAATACTGCCCTGGGCTTGAATGACACCCAGGAGGTGGACTTGGAAGCGGTGGCGACTTATCAAGGCACCCACTACTGGCTAGGCTCCCACGAGAGCAGCCAGCGCTCGATGATCTTCGCCACTCAAGTGACCGGTGATAATGCTGAGAATTTGAGCATTGAGGTGACGGGCCAGTTTACCGATTTAGCCAGCCAGCTTAGCGACTGGGATGCCAAAAATGGCCATGGGCTCGGTGAAAATGCGCTGAGCCTCTCGTTAGGGGTTAATATTGAAGGCGCTGTGTTTATCGGTGATTCCCTTCACCTTGGCCTCCGCTCGCCGTTGGATGATGGCTTCGCACAATTAGTGCCCGTTGAAAATGTGATTGACCTCGTTTCTGGTGAGGCTAACGAAGCTTCTTTTGGCGATCCCCTTCGTTTAGACCTGGATGGCCGCGCGGTGCGTTCTATTGAACCTGCTGGCGATGAAGGCTACCTGATACTAGCGGGCCCGGTTAATGATGATGACGACGTTGGTTTTGGTCTTTATCTATGGGATGGCGATTATGCCGTTCGTGAAATAGACGGCCCGGATCTCAATACCCTACCGGACGCACTAACGGCGAAGCCGGAATCACTTTTCGATGTTTCCATCACCGAGTCGGGCGTTACTGCGAGCGTGCTGTTTGATAGCGGTACGGTGGATTGGTTAGAGGATGGTCAAGAGTCTAAGGATCTGCCCGCCGAACAGCAGCGCTTTGTGAGCACAGGCATTGAATTCAACCTGCCTGATTTCGCACCTCAACCCGGTGACATTGCGATTACTGCGCTCAGTGGTAGCGAAAAATCCTTTCAGTTCGTCGCATTGAAAGGTATCAGCGGAGGTGCGGAAATTACCTTTACTGACTCAGGCTGGGCAGGCGATGGCTTCCGCGCCAGCGAAGGCGCCGTTAAGTGGACGGCGCCTGAAGGCGGCGTACCGGCAGGCACGGTTGTTACTTATACCGCAGACTCTTCGCAGTTCACGCCTGCTAATAGCAGCAACGTAGGTAATAACGGGTTCAACCTTTCGGTCGGCGGTGACCAAGTACTTGTTTTCGTCGGCGAGGCAAGCGACCCAACGTTTATCTACGCAGCCCAAACAAACAGCGATGCGTGGCAAGACACTGCAGACTCCTCTAATAACTCTTCCCTGCCGCCTGGCCTTGAAGAGGGTATCACCGCGGTTGCCATTGGCAGCGTACGCAATGCCGCCTTTACCGGCAATGGCTTCGGCACGGCGGAGGAGCTATTAAGCGCCATTGGTAACCCAGAGAACTGGTCATTTGAGTACGCTGAACTACCCACCAATGCCACCACTGACTTTCATGTAGGCACGATGAAAGCTCCTTATGTACCGGGCGAGCTCGATATTGGTTTAGCCATCACTGAGATATGGTCGGGCCAAAGCGGCTTTGACGTCACCGCCGATTGGTTTGAAGTAACCAACCGCTCGTCTGAAGCGCTTGATTTCAGCGATATGCCGCTTTACTACGATGATGACAGCGCCGATCCCGTAGATGCGATTGAAATTAAGGGGCTAAGCTCGCTAGCTCCTGGGGAATCAGCGATTGTCATGGTCGATGGCGACGCCCAGTCAGTCGCGGAATTCCGTTCAGCGTGGAGCAACCTGGATAATATCGATGCCTTAAAAATCGGTTATGCCGAGAATGCTTCTGGCCTGGGTGGTGGTGGCGATGCGGTAACGCTGTGGCAAGGTGACCCACGTGTTAATGGCAACCAAGTGGCAATGGAAGCCTACCCAGATACCGACGGGTTTGACGCCGCTTCTTGGGATGTGGATTTAGGCAAATTCACCACCACTGATACCGAGGGAGCAATTAGCTCTGACGCACTAGGCGGTGATGCTAGTGATGTAGCCGCCGTAGCGTCTCCGGGCCTTGCTAATGAACCCCAGGTAGATATCACGCTGATTTCTGCCGTACAGGGTAACTCGAACACCAGCACTTTAGCGGGTGAGAACGTTACCCTTGAAGCCATCGTCACCATGGTAGCGCCTGGCTTGGATGGCTTCTTCCTGCAAGAGGAAGATAACGATAACGACAATAATGCCGAGACGTCAGAAGGTATTTTTGTGTACGCAGGTAGCGGTAGTAGCGATTGGCTGGAACAACTCACTGCCGGCGATCAAATTCGTATTAGCGGTGAGGTCTCAGAGTATTTCGATAAAACGCAGTTAACCGCCGAGCGCGGCAGCCTTGAGGTACTGGCAAACGATATTCCTCTGCCTGAAAGCCAGCGAATCGTTATGCCGTTTACCGACAAACAAGGTCTGGAAGCCTTTGAAGGTATGCGAGTCGCCATAGAAGCACTGGACGGTGAGCCATTGGTGGTCACCGAACTTTACGAGCTTGGCCGTTACGGCGAAGTCACGCTTTCGTCCGGTGGCCGTTTAGAGCAGTTCACTGAAGTCAACGAGCCTGATGTAGAAGGCTATAACGCGTGGCTTGAAGATGCAGAGTCGCGCACCATCAAAATCGATGACGCGAACTCGACACAAAACGCTGATCCAATTATTTATGGTCGTAACGGTGAGGAGCTTTCTGGCACTAACCCGCTGCGCGGTGGCGACGAGCTTCAGACACTCGAAGGCGTGCTTGATTACAACTTCGAAGAGTGGAAAGTTCAAAACGTCGAAGGTCTGGACTTTACCGGCGCGGAGCGTCCGGCGACACCTGATACGGATGCCCTGGGTGAGGCCGATATTACGGCGGCCTCTTTCAATGTATTGAACTACTTCACGACGCTGAATGAAAACGGCAATAAAACAGAGACCTTAAATGGCACCCTGCATAATCCTCGCGGGGCCAATAATGCCGAAGAGTTTGCCCGCCAGGAAGCCAAAATCGTTGAGGCGATTAATACCAGCGGTGCCGATGTGGTGGGGCTGATGGAAATCGAGAATAACGGCTATGGTGACGATAGCGCCATCGCAGCGTTGGTTGATGCACTGAATGCAGATGTGCAGGATAAAAACATTCAGGATGTCACTTGGGCTTACAGCGTCCCCGAAGATGAGAATGGCAACACCACTAGCCCTGGGGATGACGCCATTGCCGTTGGGGTCATCTACAACAGTCAGGCGGTGACACCTACGGGCGCTGCAGTCACTAAAACCGATGGGGCTTTCGCCACTGCAAACCGCGCACCAGTGATGCAAACCTTCGAAGATAATAAAGGTGAAACCTTTTCGGTGGTGGTTAATCACTTCAAATCCAAAGGCAGTGTCGTCAATGGTGAAGACGCTATCGGCGACGGACAGGCCAACAACAACCCCACACGGGTCGAGGCCGCGGAGGAATTGCTTGAATGGCTATCCACCCAGCCCACCGGTAGCAATGACAGCGATGTGCTGATTCTCGGCGACTTGAATGCTTATGCCATGGAAGACCCCATCACAACCCTGAAAAATGCTGGCTATGACCTGCTTGATGATGATTACAGCTACGTCTTTGATGGTTTCTGGGGTTCATTGGACCATGCGTTAGCCAGTGAAACGCTCGCAACACAGGTCACGGGCACCACGACCTGGCACATTAATGCGGATGAGGCATCTGCTTTGGACTACAACACCGACTTCACCAGCGACCGTCAGGATGACAACCTATACGCCGATGATGCGTTCCGTAGCTCAGACCATGACCCTATCTTAGTAGGTCTGAATTTAGGCCTCGCTGAAGCTTAATAAAAAGGACTGACATTTGCTGATGGCCTCCGCTTGCGGGGGCCTTTTTTGTCTTGGCAACTTGCTATTACAACTGCCCACTTCAATAGCCAAAGCACCCCGTAGCGCTTCACGCCTAGGGTGTTAAACTCATGGCAGGCACTTTCTCCAGGAGATACATGTTGAGCTCAGTACGTTCCACGACCGCGATTATTGATGACAGCGGCATTGCTTTTGGTACCAGCGGCGCGCGAGGGCTGGTTGAACAGTTTACCGATGAAGTATGTGCGGCCTTTACCGTGGCGTTTATTAGCGCCATGCGCACATCCTTTCCAGTGGAGCGCATTGCGTTAGGCATGGATCGCCGCCCCAGCAGCCCCGCGATGGCAGCCGCCTGCACTAGCGCTGCCCATGCGCTGGGAGTGGAGGTGGATGACTATGGCGTATTGCCAACGCCCGCGCTGGCGCTAAAAGCGATGGCGGATGGCATACCCTGCATTATGATTACCGGCAGTCATATCCCGTTTGACCGGAACGGCATCAAGTTTTATCGCCCCGATGGCGAGATCACCAAAGCTGATGAAATTGCCATTCTTAATGCCGAGGCAGCAATACCTCCCCTCGCTGCATCAGCGCGCGGCGAGGTCTCTGAAGCAGCAAACAAGGCATACTCCCGACGCTTCACAGCATGGTTTCCAGGTGAACCATTGAAAGGTTGGCGGGTAGGCTTATACCAGCACTCCGCTGCAGGCCGTGATTTAAGCGCGCATATTTTGAGCGAGTTAGGTGCGGATGTGGTGGTGTTGGGCCGCAGCGAGGCCTTCGTTCCCGTAGATACCGAAGCCGTTAGCGACGAGGATCAGGCTCAAGGTCGTGCCTGGGCAAGCCAGCACCAGTTACAAGCCCTGTTGTCTACTGATGGTGACGGTGATCGCCCATTGCTGGGGGATGAAACGGGGACATGGCAGCGTGGTGATATCGTCGGGTTACTCTGCGCCCAGGCATTGGGAATCGAAGCCCTGGCCGTGCCGGTAAGCTGCAATACGGCAATAGAAGCCTGCGGTGCCTTCCAGCTAGTTGAGCGCACGCGTATCGGTTCACCGTATGTATTGGACAGTATGGCTGAACTCAATAAGCGGTTTGCGCGAGTGGCTGGGTTTGAGGCCAACGGCGGCTTTCTATTGGGAAGCAGTCTGGAAAGCGATGGCCGTCAGTTAGCCGCACTACCCACCCGTGATGCGCTACTACCTGCTTTTACGTTAATGGTGATGGCCGCCCAGCGTGGGGTTAACCTTTCGCAGTTAATCGCTGATTTACCTGCTCGCTATACGGCAAGCGATAGACTCAAAGATTTCGCCACAGAGAAAAGCCATGCGTTGCTGGCCGAGTGGCAAACCTCGCCTGAGCTGATGCAGCAAACGTTAGGGCTTCAGTCTCGCATTTCAGCGGTGAATAGTATCGATGGCCTAAGAGCCACGCTTGAAAATGGCGATATTGTGCATCTTCGCCCCTCTGGCAATGCGCCGGAGCTGCGCTGCTATAGCGAATCAGCTTCGCAAGCAGACGCAGCGGCACTGGTAAAACAGAGCTTGGCCGCTCTCGAAAAGCTGAACTAAGGACCTTATTCTTAAAAAGAACGGAGCATTAACAAAGAACGGGCGACCCGAATGGGCCGCCCGTTCTTTGGGCTATCCTTAGCCAAGGAGCATTGTTACAAGCGCTTATTTATAAACCGGAAGCCGCGCACAAACCTCGGCCACTTTATCCAGCACTTGGGCTTCGATTGAACTGGTGTCCTCACCTTTAGCAAGTACATCTAAGATGTCACAAATCCAACCGGCCAATGTACTACACTCTTGCTCACTGAACCCGCGCGTGGTCACCGCCGGGGTGCCAATACGCAAACCAGAGGTCACGAATGGGCTTTGCGGATCGTTAGGCACCGCATTTTTGTTCACAGTAATGTGAGCGCGGCCCAGGGCGGCGTCTGCATCTTTACCAGTCACACCCTGCTTGATCAAAGACAGCAGGAACAGGTGATCTTCGGTACCACCAGAAACGATATCGTAACCGCGATCGATAAACACCTTGGCCATCGCCTGGGCGTTTTTGACCACCTGCTGCTGGTAAGCTTTGAATTCAGGCGCCATGGCTTCTTTGAAGCAGATCGCCTTGGCAGCAATAACATGCATCAACGGGCCGCCCTGACCACCAGGGAAGACAGCTGACTGCAGCTTTTTCTCGATATCCGCATCGTTTTCAGCGGAGAGAATAACGCCGCTGCGTGGGCCACGCAGGGTTTTGTGCGTGGTAGATGTGACGACGTGAGCATGGGGCAGCGGGCTTGGGTAAATGCCTGCAGCAACCAAGCCAGAGACGTGCGCCATATCAACCAACAAGTAGGCACCTACTTCATCAGCGATCTCACGGAACTTAGCCCAATCGACAATTTGCGAGTAGGCAGAGAAACCAGCAATGATCATTTTGGGCTTGTGCTCGCGAGCAAGCTGAGCCACCTGATCGTAATCAATCAAGCCCTGTTCGTTCAGCCCATACTGGATAGCATTGTAGTGCTTGCCAGAGAAGTTAGGCTTGGCACCATGGGTTAAGTGACCACCGGCATCCAGGCTCATCCCCAAGATGGTGTCACCCGGCGTTACCAGCGCTTGGAAAACCGCGCTGTTGGCCTGTGAACCAGAGTGAGGCTGAACATTCACGTAGGTCGCGCCGAACAGCTGTTTGGCGTAGTCGATCGCAAGATTTTCAGCGATATCAACAAATTCACAGCCGCCGTAGTAGCGCTTACCTGGATAGCCTTCGGCGTATTTATTGGTCAGCTGGCTGCCTTGCGCTTCCAGTACGCGGGGGCTGGCGTAGTTTTCAGAAGCAATCAATTCAATGTGAGCTTCCTGGCGTGCAACTTCTTTTTGCATCGCGTCAAATAGCACATCATCGAATCCGGCAATTGTCATATCGCGGCTGAACATCGGCGGGAACCTCGTTACAAAAGGATCATCATGGGGAAACTAGGCCGCTATCATAACGCAGCCTGACGCGACTTTCATCGCATCCGCGTCAGGTCGTGCATGAGCGTATTTCATGTTGCAGTCGTCATCAAAAAACTGACTAACTGGTCAACCGCGCTACTTTAGCTCATAGGTGAACGTAAACCGCTCAGTACTCGCCATCGGGTTCATCATGAATTGGTTAAAAGTAAACGGATTGGGCAATGCGACATTGACCGTTAAGGCTTGGGAATGGCCAGCCATAATGTCGACCATCCCGGTCATTAATTTGGTTATTTGCGAGCCTAACATAGGCTCAAGCTGACGAGCCTGCCCCACCGCCATAGAGATTGCTTGCGCTTCGGTAATATTCTCGTGCGCGGCGATCTCGGTAGTTAATCGCGGCAGCAACCCTTCATCGGTATAAGCCACAACGACCTCACCACCATGCAACGTGGCTGATTCAAACAACGCAGGGTTTTGCATTGCCTGCTCAATGGAAACGCTTTTTGGCAAACTGATCGGCAAATCAAGGCTGTATTCAATTCCTGCAGCACTACTCAAGCGCACATAGCCATCAGCGATCAAGCGGTCGGTTTCCCCCCCTTCCTCCCAGCGGGAATGACTGCGCCCTTCAGCCTGTAACTGACCACTTCCCCCTGTGAGTATTTTGTTGAAGGTTTCGAACTCTTGTCGTTGCTCGAGTGGCAATAAAGGCAGCAGTCCCCCAATATCAAAAAATGCGCCTTCGAAGCCTGCATCGCCCACATAGGAATTGCCTTCTACCCAGGCGCTATCCAACGCTACGCGCCAACCATCTCCGGACAGATCCATGCCATTCAACGCGGCATGTTCCACGCTCTCTTCCCCAGGCGTATCAATTCCGGTTAGCTGCTCAATGCGCAAATTAGCGAGCGCAAGAACCGAACTAATCCCACTTTCCAAGTCATTAAAATCGGCACTGACGCCCTGCATATCGAACAAGCCAATAGCGCTACTGCTGACCTCTTCAAGCGTCAGCGTTTCAATGTGCAACTGCCCCTCAAGCGGGGGAGAGTCTAGCTCACTAAAAAACTCATCCGCTGCCTCACCCTGTAGGTTTAGCGTGATGTCACGCGCATTCAGCGCCTTCCATACCATGCCTGGCGCACTCATTTCATCAATCGACGGCACGGCTTGCACTGCGTTAGGCAGTTCAATGGAGGCGACGCTGAAAAAAGGCAGCGAGCTGCCAGCCTCGCTAACGGCCATACCATCAATAACTACGTTATCAGGACGATGATAGTCGCCTTCAACGAGATAGCGTTCGATAGTAAACACGTCGCCATTGGCATAAGTGATAGCAATGTCTTCAGCAATAACAGCCTCAGACTGCTCATACACTTGGGCAACTGTGAATGCGCTCGCTTCATTGCCAAGCCGCTCGCGAAGCTCCGCTTCAAGTTGCTGAGGCGACGCATTCACCGCACCGGAAAGTAGCAGCAACGAAACCCCAGCCGTCAGCTGGCGATGACCTAAAGACACGGGCATGTCATGACCTCCTTGTGAGAAGCGCTAAGCATAGCACTTGGCAACGTGCTGTTAAGCTTCTCCAAGCAACCCCAAACTCGCCGCAGGCGCTTGACGCCGCAGGCTATAAGAAAGGGCATGTCCGATAATGCCAATCAGTAATGCGCCCCCTAAGGGCAGAACTAACCATAAGCTCACATGTAGGCGCGGTGTTAAATCAAGCCAATAGAGATAAAGCGCGGCAGTGGCAAACTCTGCAAGGAAGGCCCCCATCAAACCGCTGGCAAAACCGAGCAGCGCATATTCAGCACCTTGTACCCGTGAAATCATTCGGTTACCTGCACCAAATACACGCAGCAAGCCGCTCTCATGGGCGCGTACCGGCCGGCTAGCCGTCAGTGCTGCATAAAGCACACTAACGCCAGCCATCAGAACCAGAATAAGCACTAGCTCCACTGCTCGGGTGACCTGGGTAAGCACCTCGCGCACTTGGCCTAAGATGGCATCCACGTTGAGCAGTGAGACACCTGGAAAATCATTGACTAATTGTCGGATTAAGCTCTGTTCTTGCTCTGGCAAGTGAAACGCGGTGATAAAACTATGGCCAAACGATTCAAGCACGCCCGGTGGAAAAATAACGAAGAAATTTGGGTTAAAGCTATCCCAGTTAAGGCTGCGCAGGCTCTCAATACGGGTAGTGATGGTATCACCGCCGACGGAGAACGTTAGCTCGTCGCCTAACCCAAGGCCAAGGCGCTCTGCTAGTCCATCTTCCACCGAGATGGGCACAACGTTAGCAGCTTCCTGAGGCGTGGCCTCCACCTCACTCATCCACCCCTGTGGCTCACGCGGTTGTGAAAACCACTCTCCGGCGACGACCTGATTACCTTCGGGCAGCTCTGATTGCCAGGTAAGATTCAGTTCACGGCGCAGCGAGTTATCACCTCTGGCATCAGGCGGAACGGCTTCTATCGGCGGCTGACCGTTAATAGCACTGATTCTTCCGCGCACCATTGGGTACAGCGTGCTTTGGGTCTCCACCCGCGGAGCAACCGCCTCTTCGAAGGCATCTCGCTCACTGGGCTGAATATTGATAGCAAAGTAGTTAGGGGTATTCGCCGGCAACTGATCTTGCCAGGTGGACAATAAATCCCCCCGCACCAGTACGATCATCGCCATCGCAAAAAACGTGACCGAAAACGCCAGCAGTTGCCCAAGCCCTGCCTGCTTTCGGCGGGCCAGCTGCCTGCCGCCCAACCGAAACGCTTGGCCCCACTCACTTCCACCGGAAAGCCGTTGAACAGCTTTCAACAGGCCGTTTAGCAACAGCGTGCTAGCCATCCATAGAAGCCCTAACAGGGCCGCACCGCCAATGAGTAAAGCCAGTGCAAGCGAAAAACTGCCTGAGTAAAGCCACAACAGGCCACCAAACACTAGACTCGCCACTCCCACTACTAACCAAGCAGACGGTGGTAGTGGGTCAAGCTCACGACGCAACACTTTCAGCGCACTAACACGCTTAATGCGTAACAGTGTGGGGCCAGCAAAACCAACCAGTACCGCAAGTGCAGTAAAAATGCCCAGCCAGAGCGGCATAATGCCGGGGGGTGGTAAAGTCATAGGCAGAAAACTTGTTAACAGCCACAGCAGCACAGCCTGACCAATAAGCCCTAACAGCGCTCCAATAATTGCGGCCATCAGTGCGAGTCCCATTAGTTGCAGGGTAAAAATAGTCACCAGTTGATATTGACTAGCGCCGAAGCAGCGCAGCAACGCCGCGGTGTCTAGATGGCGTTCAACGTAACGACGAGTCGACATAGCCACCGCGACGCCCGCTAATAATACCGCCGCCAATCCGGCAAGCCCAAGATAACTCTCAGCGCGTTGAAGCGCGTTGCCTAACTGAGGACGGTCAACACGTACATCACGTACGTCTACCCCATTACGTTTTAGTTCGGCCAGCAAGCCCTGTACTTGCTCCAGTGCTGTAGGAGGCCCAGCAGCAAGCAGTTCAAACTCGAGCCGTGACCCTAACTGCACCAATCCTGTTGCTTCCAAGTCGGCGGTATTGAGCATTAAACGAGGATTGAAATTACTAAAACCAGCCGACTGATCCGCCTCGCGCTCGATAATCCCACTAACAAGAAGTTCTGTTTGGCCTACTTGAACACGGTCGCCTATCGCAATGTCAATCAGTTGCGCTAACCGCGGGTCTGCCCAGGCTTCCCCAGGCAGCGGACCTGATGCAATCTGCTCAACCCCGTTGCCACGATCCACATGGGAAACGCCATAGTGAGGATAGACTTCATCCACCGCTTTCAAGCTAGCTGGCTGGAAGCGCTCACCACGACTAATCATTGACACCAGATCAACCTGATCACTCAGCGTAAAACCCGCTTGCTCTAGCGTGGTGCGTAGCTCCTCAGAGAATGGCTCGCGCTGCTCAAGAACTAAGTCGCCACCCAGCATCTGACCTGCTTGGCGCTCTAACCCACGTTCCAGGCGATCTAAAAAAAAGGCGATCATGGTAGAAGCGGCAACTGCCAACACCAGCGCGACAAACAGCGCGCGAACATCAGCGGCACGTAGGTCACGCTTCAAACTACGTGCCGCAAGCCGCCAGTTTATATCACTCATCGCCACCCCCGCTGGCAGCAGCGGTTGGCTCGAACGGCATCAACTGCCCGTTAGCCAGGCGCAAACACCGGTCGCAGCGGCGGGCAAGTGCGTGGTCGTGGGTCACTAAAATTAGCGTCGTGCCCGCTTCACGGTTCAGCGTGAAAAGCAGGTCAATAATCTGTGCGCCCGTATCGGGATCAAGGTTACCTGTTGGTTCGTCGGCAAAGACTAGCTCAGGGTCGGTAACGAATGCGCGAGCAATGGCAACGCGCTGCTGCTCGCCTCCCGAAAGCTGTTTAGGCAGATGCTCTGTGCGCTCACCCAGTCCGACTCGCTCAAGCCATTGAGCCGCTGCCTGAGTTTCTCCCGCTCTGGGAGACAACTCCAACGGCAGTAGCACATTTTCTAATGCACTTAACGTCGGTAGTAGCTGAAAGTTTTGGAATACAAAACCGACTCTTCCGGCACGCAACGCTGCACGCCCATCTTCATCCATTCGGCTCAGCGGCTGGCCAAATAGCGTGAGCTCACCATCACTGGGCGTATCCAACCCAGCCAATAACCCTAGCAGGGTCGACTTACCAGCACCGCTTTTACCAAGAATGGCAACACTTTCTCCCGCGGCCACGCTGAGCGAAAGGTCGTGTAAGATAGTTAGCGAACGCTCTCCGCTCCTCACCTGTTTAGATAGTTTCTCAGCATGCAGGACTGGCTGGTGAGCTTGCTTGTGAGGAACATTACTAGCGGTGATGGTGTCGGTGGTGGGCTGATGCGAAGAGGCAGCATCGGTTGGCAAATTAGCGGTTGGGTCCAAGTGGGCTTTTGGATCCAAATTGGCTTGTGGATCAGAGGAGTAAGACATGAAGCATGGCATCCCTATAGCGAGGCAAAGACTGAACCGCATGGTAACCGGAGGGTTGCTGGCACTGATAGTCATCTTTAGCGCACCAGCACTCAGCGCCGACCAACGCCCAACACTTTTAGTCATGGGCGATAGTCTTAGTGCCGCCTATGGTATAGAGCAAGAAATGGGTTGGGTAACGTTATTGGCTGAGCGGCTAGATAGTGAAGCCCAGGTTATCAATGTCAGTATCAGCGGTGAAACGACGTCCGGTGGTGCACAACGATTAGCTAACATTATCGGACAACGACAGCCTGATATCGTTCTGTTAGAGCTTGGCGGCAACGATGGATTACGCGGCCTTCCGCCTGCTCAAATGCGTTCTAATCTAGCTGGCATGATTGAACAAAGCCAACAGGCAGGTGCTGACGTACTGCTTCTCGGCATTGATATTCCGCCCAACTATGGCCAAGCCTACCGTGATGCCTTTACCGGTGTTTTTCATTCGTTAGCTGATGAGTATGACGTACCTCTCGTGCCCTTCTTGTTGGAAGACGTAGCGCTTAACGAGCAACTGATGCAAGATGACGGCATTCACCCCACCGCAGCAGCTCAACCCATTATTTTAGACAACGTTTGGCCAGCACTTGAACCTCTGCTCGATAGCGTGTTTCAAGCATCCGCCAAATGAGACAACGACAGTTCCTTTTTATCGTTTAACGCTAGCGCTTCTAAGCCACTAATCTTAAAGAGGCTCTGAGAAAAACCCTAACATCAGCGATAATGCGGCCATTGTCTTGCATAGATTTCAGTACTGTCATGGATCAGATCACCTTCTCCGAAGCTGAGTACCAGAACAAAAAGCGAAAGGCTCGTTATCGTGGGCTGGCCAAAAACACTCGGTACCTGCACTTGCTAGCAGCGTCGTTCAACAACCTGCTAATCAAATCAGTGAGAAATATCTGTGGGAATAGGGCTATTCCGCCCCCCCCCCTTAAGCTCCAAGAGCTAGGCTTTCGAAGATTGCAGCTGCTGCAGCGCTAGCCCTGAAAGGATCAGCATCAACCCTACCAACGTGGATGCCAACAATGGCTCATTGACAACCAGATAGAGCAGTAGCAGCGAAATAGGCGGCGAAAGAAATATCAGATTAGACACCTTGGCCGTACGCGAGACCTTGCGAACCGCCATCTGCCAAAGAATAAAAGCGACCCCCATTTCGAAAAGACCCACGTAGACACCCGCGCCTAAAGCTTGCCAGCCATGCCAACTGAACCCTGGCCCGACAATTAATAGCAGCGTTAAAACAGGCAAGCCGACGCTGAAGTTCTGCCATTGTGCGACCAAGGGCGCTCTTTCATCCCGTGCGTTGAGCAACCAGTAGAGCGCCCATAACAGCGTCGACACAAGTGCAAACACGACTCCAAGGGGGTCTGCGAAATCTACATTGAAAACATTACCGCGGGTTGCTATCACCCAGACCCCCGCGTAGGCAATGAGCCCCGCGACCACATCCACTCGCGTGAGCCGTTGCCCTAAGATCGGTACCGCCAGAAGCGCCATTGCCAGCGCCCAAGTATAGTTGAGTGCCATTGCCTCTTGCCCAGGCAGCCTATCGTAAGCGGCAAACAGCACTAGATAGTAGGCAACAGGATTCATCAACCCAGCCCATGCAGCGGTTCGCCAGCCATGGCGAAGGGCTTCTGTTAAATGCCCTTGCTTCACTACCAACACAAACATGAATGCCCAAGATACAAGGGCCGCGAGCCACATCAACTCTAGCGGACTCATCCAGGCAAGAGCGACCTTAAAAGCCGTAGCAACTGTCGACCATAGCGCCACCGCTCCAAGACCATACAGTATCGCTTGACGATCTTGGTTCATCGGTCGATATGCCCCAAATCCCGGGCTGGCTCGACCTTATCCCGCACGCGCTGCTTTAGGACCTTGATATCTGGAAAGCCACCATCGCGCTTTCTTTCCCATAGCAACGCCTCGTCGCACCATATCTCAAAGGTGCCACCATGAGAGGGAGACAAGGCAACCTCTGCAAGACTTTCGCCAAAGGTTGAAAGCAGCTCTTGGGCATACCAAGCACTGCGTAACAACCACTGGCACTGCGTGCAGTAACGTATTTGAATGCGTGACATACAGAGGTTCCTAAACGTTTTAATGTGGCATCCTTGTTTCTCATTCTGTCACCTTACATTAGCAACTGCCAAGGGAACGCAATGACCAAGGTAGGCGGGATAATTGGTGGATTGGCCAAATGGCCTGGTAGCGCTCCGCTGCTATTCTGCTTGCTGGGACAGCATTCGGTGCCATGTTATCAGCCCAACGATTACCTGAGGCAGAATAGCGCTGTCGATTGCAATGCATCACAACGCTCGCCATGATGGTAGGTAATTAGCGGTGATTAGCTGGGTTTTTGCTATTCTACCTTTATTAAGCAATATGAAATGCCGCTTAGCTCCGCGTTGATGGACAGCGCATAGCTTCGGAAGAACGAGAGCAGCAACAGGAACCCATTGATGAAACGATCTCCTTTGATCAGCCCTGTGTTACTCGAACGCATTATTGACGCCTCCGAGGATGGCATCGTCGTTGCAGAGCAAGAAGGCGATGAAAACATTCTGATTTACGTCAACCAAGGCTTCGAACGTCTCACCGGCTACAGTGCAGATGAAATTCTTTATCGCGACTGCCGTTTTTTACAAAATGAAGACCGTGACCAAGATGCACTGGTCTCTATCCGGGAAGCGCTGAAAGAGGGTCGCCCTTCTCGTGAAGTGCTGCGTAATTATCGCAAAGACGGCACTATGTTCTGGAACGAGCTCTCTATTACACCCGTTTATGACGAAGCTGATAACTTGATGTACTACATCGGCGTACAGAAAGATGTGACGGAACGCGTAGAAGCACAGCAAGCATTGGCAGCCATTCAAAAGCGCCAAGAGCTAGCAGAATAAACAAAAAGTAGCCTCAGGGGCTTGAACTTCAACCTAAGTGGCGGTATATAGCGGCTAAGCGCATAAAAGCGCCAGGCGCTTCTTGTTTCATCTATCGATTGAAAGAAGAAGCCGTTGTGATGCCGGTGCGCCGGCTTGGGTTGGAGGGCATACTATGAGCCGTGACCCCTTAAATCGTGAATCTTATGCCAGTGATGCAATCGATGCAGATGAGTTCGATAACTTAGACGCTGTTAACGATGACCACTACGGCAAAAGCAAACCCAGCAAAGCAGATACGCTTCGCGCCCGCCGCCAAGTAGAAGCATGGCTCGAGGAGCGCCGTTTGCAGCGCGCTATTGAAGATGATTGGGATGAAGAGGAATAACCTGATCGCCTCAACCGCTTTCATTGATTGGCAGCTTAGTTACGACGTCTAGTGACTCACGCACTAAGCCTTCACTAAGCTGCTGATCAACGCATACACAAGACTTATCTTCTACGCTTCTGGCCTTTACCTGCGCTGAGCACTATCATCTTAGCCCTATGCCAGCACACAGCTGCGACTCTTTTCTCCAACAACCTAACGGATTTCCATGGCGCAATACTCAGATCTATCCCATAAATTTTTCGTTAACTTTGATGGGTGGGTGGGTTGGAGAGCCCCAAAACAAGGAGCCTAAGTCATCGCTTGGAAAAAAATCCCGCTCAATTTCTGTAGAAAACTGGCACTTTAGTTAAATTTTAAGTTTATGAGACGAATTTAGGCTTCAAAACTTAACTTTTTAGTCACGCCATAAACTGCCGGTGCGGCGGTCAGTCGATACACACAAGGGTATTTTCATTCGCATGGAATGGGAGCGCTTCCGCTTGTTTGAGGCTGCTCTGTCAATGCTCATTGCGCTAGGTGGAACTGGTATATGAGGGTAGATGTGGCTATATCAGCGACAAGAGGTACTGCCGGTAGTATTGAGAAAAGCTCAGCGTCAGTAATGAAGCCTCATTAACTTGCAGCTCGCTCTTTCCATTCTGCTCTTTAACGGAAAGGGGTTTACCTTCACTTTCTTTTGCGCCTTCGGTATCGCCATTGGCACTTTCAGCGTGGGATTGGGTCGGACGGCCATTAAGCTTTTTTGCCTGCAGCGTGGATTGATCCTCGGGAAGATCATTCGCGATTCTTTGCGAGTATTTACGCAGGGTAGGTTCAGCGATCACGTATAGCCACGCCTCTCTGTCATCAGTACCCATCTTTCTTAAGATGCGACCAAGAACCTGCCTGTAGTGAAGCTCGGTACGAATGCGACTGAGGTAACAGCAAACTGAAAGACGCTGTATATCTGTGCCTTCAGAAATCATGCTAACCGCTACAATCCAGCAGGTGTTGTCATGCCGAAACCGGTCGATTAGTTGCTGAGCCCGAGGTGTTTTACTGGTGACCACAACATAGCTTTGATGCTTAGCATTCAGTATTCCAGCAATTTGGTGGGCATGCTCAATATCCGTTGCCACCACTAGCCCCCCAGCTTGAGGGGTCTTTCGTCGGGTTTCATTCAGCTGCTGAATACCTATTTCCAGCACAGCATTGAGGATGTCGTCATGGCGCAACAAGTCTTCGTAGCTAACGGGTGACTCACTGAGTAGTTGAGAGAAGCATGAAAACCCTCGAACAGACTCAGTGTTTTCTTTTTCCTCGACGAGCCTGATTAAAGGGTTATCGATCAGCGTAATCCGTGGGGCTCTGCAAACGCCCTCGTTCACAGCACTTTGTAGGTCATAACGATAGTCACAGATCAGCTGCCCTTCTGGATCAGAGTACCGTGCCAACGCGATAGGAAGGTCATCAGAACGCCAAGGGGTTCCAGACAAGCCGAGGGTATAAGTAGCTTGATCCTGGATATTCCGAATAATCTGCTGCCCCCATGTGTTACTAAGGAGAGGATCATGACCTGCGCAGTGATGAATTTCGTCGAAGATAGCTAATACGCGGAATTTTTTAAAAATATCCCAAAATTCTTCCTGTTGGTATTCCATGGACTGGTAAGTATAAGCGGCTCCTGCGGATGCAATGACGTTTCCAAAACGCTGATCTAAAACAGCCGAAAACGTGCGCTGCATACCTGCAACCACTTCCCGCGTAGGGGCAAAGCAGATAACGAAGTCGATAAGCTGTTCTTCGAGCAACCACTTGGCCAATTCGGCAGCAAAACGCGTTTTTCCGCTACCCGGGGTTGCCTGAACGAAATAATCACGGTGGCTCTGATAGTGTGCTTTGGCCTTGTCTAAACAGTCCGCTTGCCACTTCCGCAATACAATCATG
Source organism: Halomonas sp. 3F2F (assembly GCF_014897805.1). Classification (NCBI taxonomy): domain Bacteria; kingdom Pseudomonadati; phylum Pseudomonadota; class Gammaproteobacteria; order Oceanospirillales; family Halomonadaceae; genus Halomonas; species Halomonas sp. 3F2F. The sequence goes on along the minus strand of NZ_JABUZE010000175.1, from coordinate 5,192 downwards.
AGCCACTGAGGCGGCTTATAGCCTTTTCTAAAGCACTGACATGGCCTAAAAGACGTGAGCTACGCTCGTGAGCACTGCGGTAGTCAATTGAAAGGCAATTATTAAGCTCCGGATGGTCCCTCATAAGCTGCTGGAAGGCCTCCACTTCCCCTAAAGCTTCCAAAAACCGGCTTTGCGCCTCACTTAACTTTTTTTCCAATACCGTGTAGCTATCGGCAGGCGCCTTTACTGCTTGTCTGTTCTCTTCGATATTTGACTGGCTCGCACCATTGATGAATGGCTCATTCGGTGTTTGAGGATGAGTACGTTGTAGCCATGAAGCAAAGTCATCTTCATCAGTCTCAAGATCAGCTTCTATCAACATAGAGCTTACATGGTACTTCTGACCGCGGCTCTTTACCTCACTGTCCTTCTCTACAAATTGGGCCTTAATTAACTTTCTTACGCGCTCATAAATAAAGCGACGCAGTGGCGCTTTATGAAATGGATTTACGTCGTATTGCTCAATGTACTGATCCCGAAGGCTTTGAACGCAGAATGTTACATTTTCTGGTTTCAGTAAGAGTTCAATGATTCGCCTATCTATGCTCGGGAGGTTACGGGACATGGGTATGGGCATCAAAGGAGTGAAAATACGGATTATAAGCCGTGGCTTGATAGGCCGCAACGCTCGATAGTCCTGCCTCATGACCAATGAGGCAGATATGGAAGAGCTGGCAGTCGCTATCGGAAAAAACATTAGGGAAAAGCGCCGAGCGAATGGCCTCTCTCAGGATCGCTTTGCATTAGTAGCAGGCATTGATCGTAGCTATATGGGGAAGATAGAGCATGGTGAGGTGAGCATCACCTTAGAGAAGCTATACAGGATTGCAGAAGCGTTGCATTGCGAGCCGATATCCCTGCTCCCTAAGATGTCTTCCATCCGCTTACAAACCCCTCGTAAGACTAATAAAGCCGGACTTAACGAAGGCCGATAACCGCTTCTGCGATGAGAAGAGGCGACTCAATGGCAGTTTGAGGTGGCGTTTTTGCTAGGGGTCTGCATCGTTCGTAACGATACACAAGAAGTCTCCGAGCCACCTACTTCCGCTAGTACAGCGCAATTTTCGTATTGATTGCCGTTATTAGCAGCATTGAGGGTAAAGCCGACTTTTCGAAATGCTTCTTTATCGTGATTTTCAGAATTCATCTTCATTAATTAATCGAAATACCATTCGCTTGGCATGGCTAAGGTCACTCTTAGGTAGCACGTGCCAATCGTACGCTTCGCTCCCCGGCACCATTTCCTGCCCCACTGCACAGCGATCTCGCTCGTAGCGAAATCTTGTGCCGGCAAGTGATTGCCACTCGACAACATTGTCACCGCTAAAAACCGGTTTGAGATCACTTATTTTTCGTATGCCCATCGCAGGAAGCCACCTAAAATAACTGGGGCTTTAATAACCTATTTTCTTAAGCAACGCCAATGCCATTCGTATGCGGATAGCAAAATGCAGCTGTCGGCCAAGAGCGGTCTTTTAGCACGTGTGCATATAAGTCCAACCATCTTTTTCAGCGTATCAGTCGCTTCGATGGCGCTCTCTAGGTGAACGTCAAACATGTTGGCAATCAATTACTGGGGCATAAGCGGCTCGCTGTTCGACAAGCGATCCAGGCTTAGCAACAGGCGACACAACTGCTCATCACAGGCTGTGATGTCGACTGTGAGATCTGGGCATGCAGCGCTTTGGTGTAACGCAGCAGTAGACTCACCAACCCGGGCATAACACACTCAGAGTTCATCATCAGAATCCAGCGCGGTCAGCATAGCACTCAGTTCCTGTTCGACTTCTGAAGCTGAAGGATTGAGCAGGCACTCAACATCTTCGCGCTTGCGACGACGCTCTGCGTGGTGAGTCAGACCGGTACCTGCCGGAATCAGACGCCCAACCACCACGTTCTCTTTCAGGCCACGCAGATAATCGCGCTTGCCGGTCACCGCTGCTTCGGTCAGTACGCGTGTCGTTTCCTGGAACGACGCCGCCGAAATGAACGATTCAGTGGCCAAGCTGGCCTTGGTGATACCCAGCAGCAAGCGTTGATACTTGGCTGGGAACTTACCGTCTTTCTCAAGCCGTGCGTTCTGCTCAAGTACACGCACGAGCTCTGCCTGATCGCCGGTGATGAAGTCAGAGTCACCAGAATCAGTGATCTCTACCTTACGCAGCATCTGACGCACGATAACTTCGATGTGCTTATCATTGATGCCTACACCTTGTAGACGATAAACGTCCTGTACTTCGGCAGTGATGTATTTGGCCAGTTCCGCGACACCCAGCAGACGCAGGATATCGTGGGGGTTGCTCGGGCCATCCGAAATGACTTCACCCTTCTCAACCGCTTCACCTTCGAAGACGGCGATTTGACGCCATTTCGGGATCAGCGCTTCAAACGGATCGCCAGACTCCGGTGTGATCGTCAAACGACGCTTCCCTTTGGTCTCTTTACCGAAGCTCACCACACCGCTGATTTCCGCCAGAATGGCAGACTCTTTCGGCTTACGGGCTTCAAACAGGTCGGCAACCCGCGGCAGACCAACGGTGATGTCCTTGTTACCGGATGCCTCTACCGGAATACGTGCAACCACTTCACCCACGCCGATGGTCGCGCCATCCTCCACGGAGATGATCGAGTTACCTGGCAGTAGGTACTGAACCGGCGTGTTGGAACCGGATACAGAGACGTACTCACCAGCGGCGTCTTTCAACATCACCATCGGGCGCTTGTCACGACCTGCCATCGGGCGTGCGGCCGATTCGACGACTTCGATAGAGGATAGTCCGGTCATCTCATCGACGCTACGGTGCATGGTGACACCCTCGTCGAGATCGATGAACTGCGCCTTACCTTCTACTTCCGCAATGATCGGGTGCGTGTGCGGATCCCACTTAGCCACTACCGCACCGGCATCAACCACGTCTCCGTCACGTACGGAAAGCTCAGCACCGTAAGGCAGCTTGTAGTACTCACGCTCACGGCCATGGTCATCGGCAACCGCCAAGGCGCTTGAACGAGACACAACAACCAGCTTGCCATCGGCACGCTCTACATGCTTGATGTTATGCAGGCGTACTTTACCGCCGTGCTTCACCTGAATATCAAAAACAGGCTGCTTAACCTGCAAAAAACTTGAACGCTTTTTACTATCTAATACGGATTGTATTCCCAGCTCGCCTATCGACTGAGCGGCAATAACACCGATCGCTTCACCGATGTTGACCTGATGGCCATGGGCAAGGTCACGACCGTAACAGGAGGAACATACGCCGTGAGCCGTATCACAGGTGATGGTCGAACGAACGATAATTTCGTCCACACCCATGGTATCCAGCGATGCACACCATTTCTCATCAAGCAGTGTATTACGCGGGATCAGTACCTCTTCGGTGCTCGGGTCAACCACGTCCTGCGCAACCACACGGCCTAGTACACGCTGAGACAGCGGTACGATGATGTCACCACCCTCGATGATCGGGTGCAGCGTCAGACCATTTTCGGTGCCACAGTCGGTCTCGGTGATCACCAAGTCCTGTGCCACATCGACCAGACGACGGGTCAGGTAACCGGCATTGGCCGTTTTCAGCGCTATGTCAGCTAGGCCTTTACGCGCACCGTGGGTCGAGATGAAGTACTGCAGTACGTTCAGACCTTCACGGAAGTTCGCCACGATTGGCATTTCAATAATCGAGCCATCCGGCTTAGCCATCAGGCCACGCATACCCGACAGCTGGCGAATCTGGGCGGCGCTAACACGGGCACCAGAGTCGGCCATGATAAAGACGCTGTTGAACGAGTCTTGCTCAACTTCGTTGCCTTCACGATCAATGACGGTCTCTTTAGAGATACCCACCATCATCGCCTTGGCAACTTTATCGTTGGCCTTGGACCAGATATCGATAACCTTGTTGTACTTCTCGCCAGCGGTTACTAGGCCAGAAGAGAACTGGTCTTCGATCTCTTTAACTTCCGCTTCTGCAGCGTCGACGATCTCGGTTTTCGCATCGGGAATAACGAAATCGTTAACACCGATAGAGGCACCCGACCACGTTGCTAAGCGGAAACCGGTATACATCAGCTGGTCAGCGAAGATGACGGTCGGCTTCAGGCCGGCACGACGATACACTTCGTTGATCAGACTGGAGATCGCCTTCTTCTTCATCGGCTGGTCGATCAGCTCAAACGGCACGCCTTCCGGCAGAATGCGGAACAGCAGCGCACGACCGACGGTGGTGTCGTAAATACGGCGGTGGAAACTGCGCTCGCCGGTCTCTTCTTCAATATCGATCTCATCTAGACGCACTTTGACTCGGGCGTGCAGCGACACAGACTGCGTACCAAACGCGCGCTCTACCTCATTGAGGTCAGAGAACACCATGCCTTCGCCTTTGGCGTTGATCTTTTCGCGGGTCATGTAGTAAAGACCCAGAACAACGTCTTGCGACGGTACGATGATCGGCTCGCCGTTAGCCGGCGACAGCACGTTGTTGGTGGCCATCATCAGCGCACGGGCTTCAAGCTGGGCTTCCAGGGTCAGCGGTACGTGTACCGCCATCTGGTCACCGTCAAAGTCGGCGTTGTAGGCGGCACATACCAGCGGGTGCAGCTGGATCGCTTTACCTTCGATCAACAGCGGCTCAAACGCCTGGATACCCAAACGGTGCAGCGTCGGTGCGCGGTTAAGCAGTACCGGGTGCTCGCGAACGACGTCGGCCAGAATCTCCCACACTTCCGGCAGCTCGTACTCAACCATCTTCTTGGCAGCCTTTGCGGTAAAAGCTAGACCGCGGGACAGCAGTTGGGAATATACGAACGGCTTAAACAGCTCAAGCGCCATTTTCTTGGGCAAACCACACTGGTGTAGACGCAGGGTCGGGCCAACGGTAATAACCGAATGAGCAGAGTAGTCAACACGCTTGCCTAACAGGTTTTGACGGAAACGACCCTGCTTGCCAGAAATAATGTCTGAAAGCGATTTAAGGGGTCTAACGCCTGAACTTTCATCACGGTTTCCTTCAGGCTGATTGGTAATTGGATCAGTAAGGGCCCCATTATCCAAAAGAGCGTCAACACTCTTTTGGAGTGTTTTTTTTGCATTTCTAACTATTATATCGTAAGCGCCCATAAATCGGCACCTACAGCCACGCCCTGAAATT
>NZ_JABUZE010000164.1:0-3409 GCF_014897805.1 Halomonas sp. 3F2F | reverse complement strand
GCGCACTGACGCCGGAGTAGGGTGAGGAGGAGTCCATCCCATTGCGTAACGCTTGGCGAGGAACGAGCCAAAAGGCACCCGCGATGGCGGCCCAGCGGGAAGGCAGCCCCAACTGCCTAAAACATGTTCCAGCTCAGTTTTTCTGCAAAGCCACGTGACCTAAGCCAAATTTATGAATAAAGTATGATTGAAAAGAGCAAAACGAGCGGGCTCGCGAATTTTGTAGATGCTGCCATACGATATAAATAGCGTTTTAAAAACAGTTGGTTAAGTTTTTTAGAGCGGCTGGATAAAATCAATAAACGCGCAGCCACATTCAATGGTGTTATGCAGCAGGCTATATAAGCACTGTTGAACTAAACCGCTTCGCGGTAGCTATCGACGAACCACGTTTCTCGCCTCATCGGGCCACACTGTTGATTGACCCACGTGGGTCAATCAACAGGAGTGACGACGATGACTGCCTTGCGACAGAAGATGATCGCGGCCATGTGTCAGCGTGGCTTTTCGCAACGTACCCACAACACCTACCTGATGGTGATCACTGAGCTGGCACGATATTTCCACCGTTCGCCAGACACGTTGAGTACCGACGACCTACAACACTTTTTTAATCATCTGGTTCAGGAGCGCGGTTTGTCCGCGGCCAGCTGCCGTGTCTACCTGCATGGCGTAAGGTTCCTGTACCTGCACGTGTTGCAGTGGCCGTCGTTTGATGTGCCGCTCACCGTCCCTAAAAAACCGCAGCGGATTCCAGAACTGCTGACCCGCGACGAGGTTCGGCGGATTCTGGCCGCCTGCCAAAACACCAAGCATCGCATGATGCTGGAGCTGTGCTACGGCTGCGGCTTACGCGTAAGTGAGGTCTGTCACTTGCGTGTCAGTGACATCGACAGTCAGCGTGGCCAGTTGCGTGTCGCTCAAGGCAAGGGCGCGAAAGATCGCATGGTGTTGCTTCCGGCGACCTTGATTGATCGCTTGCGCGATTACTGGCGAGCCTACCGTCCATCCACATGGCTCTTCCCGAGTGCGCTGTTTCCCGATCAAGCACTGCACCCCAGTGCGCCGCAGAAGGCCTTTACCCAGGCCAAACGCCTTGCCGAGGTTGAGCGGATAGGGGGCATCCACAGTCTGCGCCATGCGTATGCCACCCATGTCCTGGAGCAGGGCCTACCCGTTCACCAGCTTCAGCGACTGCTGGGCCATCGTAACCTCCAGTCGACGATGCGCTACCTACACTGGCTACCGAACCAGCAAGGGGTAAGTCAGCGCCATATCGACCTGGTGGCGACATTGGAGATGGGTCATGACTAAGACCGCTACTCTGCAACAGGCGCTGACCCGTTTTCTCGATCCAGCCGGTCTTGATCGCCACCGACAACGAGTGTGTACTCATCTGCTAGCCTGCCGAACGGAAGCGATGGGCGGGATGGTCTTGCAGTGCTCCGACTGCGCCCACGTACAGCCACACTACTTCGGTTGCCGAGATCGTCACTGCCCGCAGTGCCAGGGCCGCGCTATAGAGCAATGGGCCGAGCGTCAACAGGCCAATATCCTACCGGTGCGCTATTACCATGTCGTGTTCACACTGCCACACAGCCTTAATGGCTGGGTTCAGCTTCATCCCGAGGTGATCCACCGGCTGCTGTTCCAAAGTGCCTGGCACACGCTGCGCATGTTTGGGCGCGATCCTAAACGCCTTGACGGCCAGATGGGGATGATCGCCGTGCTTCACACCAGGGGCCAGAACCTGAGCCAACATGTGCATCTGCATTGTTTGGTTCCAGGCGGTGCCTTGAGTGACGATGGCAACTGGCGTGAAGCGCGTAGTAACTACTTGTTCCCCGTGCGGGCCTTGTCACGCCACTTCCGTGGGCACATGGTGAGTGCTTTGCGCAAAGTCGCCACGGCAGGCGATCTTCACCGAGTCACTTGGCCCGGTGATGTCGATGAACAACTGAACACGTTGATGACCACTGAGTGGGGGGTTTACAGCAAGGATTGCCTTGAACACACCCCCGCCGTGGTTCGCTACCTCGCGCGCTATACGCGCCAGATCGCTATCAGCAATGCACGCATTCTGACCGTCGATGATCATCAGGTGATCTTACGCTACAAGGACTATCGTGACCGCGAGCGGCACAAGCCACTCATCCTTGATGGCAAGGAGTTCGTGCGCCGGTTCTTGCTCCACGTCCTGCCCAAGGGGCTGATGCGGGTACGCCATTACGGTTTTCTGGCCAATCGCTGTCGTCGGCAGCGTTTGGTACAGATCCGGCGCGCGTTAGCGGTTGTAGAGCCAGCACCGGATGCTGATATGGCTGCCAGCGAGGCGGAGCCGACCTACACCTGTCCACACTGTAGGCAACCCAGCTTGCAGATGATCGGCATACTCTCCTCTCAGCGCCCCTCCTGCGGTCCACCGCCTAACCACCAGGAGCAACGCTATCGAACCTAATGTAACGGCATACCACGATGAGGGACATGGTTCACCGACCCGCTGGCGGGTCACGGCTACGCTCGTCCCGGTGATGGATTTTAGCCGTCAGGCACGCTACATTGGGTTAACTTTGGTTCGGGAGTACTGACATGACGGTTAATCTCAGCATGAGAGCGCGTTACCAGCAACATGCCGATGCATGGCTTGGTGGCCTCCGGCCACATGCCCGTCAATACAATCCCCTAGTAAATAGCCGCCTGCTGGACGCGCCTTAGTCCAACAGGCATTTATACGCCATGCTCCGCACGGCGAATAAATGCTTCACTGTTATGTTGAATAGGGCTTCAAAGCCCACAGGTATTCAGCTAATCTCATCTTCCACGCAATATCTTAGGTATATACATGATTGATCACGTTACAATTCCCGTTAGTGATTTGGAAAGAAGCCGGAAGTTTTATGAAGAAGCTTTTAGTCCACTAGGGTACAAAGTTGCATTTGGTGAAAAAGGAAAATTTTGGGCTTTCGACCTCGGTAAGGGCTTCTTATTCGAGATCTGTAGCGCTAAGACTGAGGGTGCTTTAACGAGCTTTCATATTGCCTTTCGTGTGGCGAGTCAGAAAAAGGTTCGAGAGTTTTATGACTCAGCTATTTTAGCAGGAGCGCGAGACAACGGAGCTCCAGGACCGCGACCTCACTATACCGAGAACTATTATGCCTGCTTCGTTCATGATCCAGATGGTCATAATATTGAGGCTGTCTTTGACACATGGAAGTCTTGATGCAGTTGAAAATGCGGTAAAAGTTTAATGTAAAACACGTGCTGAGTTTCAACATAACAAACTGTTCAAGAGGGATTCGCAACGCGTGGCATTTTTACTATGCGTTGATTTTAGTGATTAGGGTGGTGTGCGGTGGCTTCGGTATTGCGTTGCTCACCCCTTAACAGGGCGTTGAGCCTGTAGAAAAAC
>NZ_JABUZE010000032.1:0-161605 GCF_014897805.1 Halomonas sp. 3F2F | reverse complement strand
CGCCTATTCGATCAGGCCAAATCCACGTGAAGTGACGAAGAACCGATTTTAAAATGTGCCTAAATCTGCCGGTAATCCAAGAAAATTTTGAATAATAAAGAAGTGATCTTCAAACAAGCTTTCAGGTTCTAGATCAGCAAGGGCGACCCAGCGAGCATGATCGCCGCCCTTGACTGGCTTTAAACGGGGCAACTGCTGCTCAGGTCTAAGAGCAAAATAGAAGGCTTCTGCTAACGTTCGTCCACGCCAACTGCGATGAGGTTCATCAAACAAGCGCTGTCCACGTAGCGAGCCCTTTAAAACGGGTTCAGGCACTTTAAGCCTTAAACGTTCACGGAGCTCCCTTAAGCAAGCATCTAGTAAGCGCTCATGAGGGTTGATGAAGCCTCCGGGTAATGCCAGAAGTCCTTTACCCGGTGCAGCCATTCGCTTTACCAACAAAATATGGCCTGATTGGACGACAACTGCATTAACAGTCACAAAAATGGGCGGATAGGGGGCTTGTGCCCAAGCTTGTTTGTATTGATCGAGTAGCTGCTGCTCTTCCAGTAGGCCGTGGTAGGCAGTACCTTTGCAAAACTTGTCAACGCTTTTGACGACTTCTGGTGGTAAGTCGTGGTAGGCGCCTGTGCTCAAATAGTCATCGGTAGAACCCGGTGAGCGAAACAACCGCTCACGTATTTGACTCGCTGAAATACCTTCAACGAGTGGCACACTGATGGACTCCCATTGGGGGAAAAGCGATAAATAGTAGCTTGATTGTCCTCTGCTCGCGCCAATCAAACCAATACGCGGTAAGCGAGCGTTGGCAGGGGACGTCAAATCACGCACTTTGCGTTGCACATCACGTACCCACACATCATCGTTATAAAGCGCATCAAGTAGTGGCGTGATTTCCAGGCGTTGATTGTCTTGATCATCAAACCCAGAACGAATCATTGCCTGTCGCTCATCGAACGTCCACGGGTTGCGTAAAGAGCGTGCCTGCCAAGCAGAGCCCACTAATACAATGACTTGGCGTGCCTGTTTTAACGCCTCTCGGATAATGGCAAGGTGGCCAAGGTGGGGAGGCTGAAAACGACCAATAAACACCAAGCAATCAAAGTCGTAAGCCGTAGTAGAGTTAACAGCATCCGAATTCATAACGCTTCCTTGGTCGTGGGTGAGAAAGTAGCAGAGAAAAGAGAGCCATTATGAAGTGGGCAGTTAAGGTGCGCAATGCGCCTCCGCCTGCGCTCAACGTTTTAGTTCGGTATGATTGTTAGATGTATCTTGCGCTAGTGCTTGATAGGGACACTCTTTTGTTAAGGGAATGAATATGCTGAAAAAAACGATCACTTTTTGGTGGAACGTGGTTCAAGATGCGACGGCGTTATGGCTTGAACGAAATGCCTTCAGCTATGCCGGATCATTAGCGTTCTACACACTCTTCTCCTTGGCGCCTACCGTGATTATCGCGGTAACAGTGATTGGCGTGGTGCTGGGTGAAGATGCCGCTCAAGGTCAAATAGTTGCTCAGCTTCAGGACACGTTAGGCGCTGATGCAGCACTTGCGATTGAGCAGGCTGTTGCTCAGTCACGTATCGAAGAGTCAGGTATCTTACCAACAGTGCTTGGCTTTGTAGCCTTGTTAGTGGGTGCCACAACCGTGTTTGCGCAAATGCAATTTTCGCTCAATACCATTTGGGGCGTCACTGCAAAACCCACCTCCAACAGTGCTCTTATCTTTATAAAAAATCGTTTGCTTTCCTTAACCGTCGTGTTGTCTATTGGCTTCATTCTACTCGTATCGTTAGTGCTGGGGGTTGTCTTGCGAGGGATGCTCCACGGAGCCGGTAATTTATTACCCTATGCCAGTTTATTAACGACATCGCTTGAGTCATTAATCTCACTGGCGATGGTGGCATTGTTATTCGCTACTATTTTCAAAGTGTTGCCGGATGTTGTTCTCCGTTGGCAAGATGTGCTGATTGGCGCGATAGTAACTGCTGTGTTGTTTACAATTGGGCGCAGCGTTATTGCTATTTATTTAGCATATACCGCCACAGCGTCGACCTATGGTGCAGCGGGGTCTGTTGTGATGATTTTGTTATGGGTATATTACAGTTCATTAATCCTACTATTTGGCGCCGCTTTTACTCGCTCCTTGCTACTTCGGCGTGGGCGGCCATTGGTGCCACGTAATAGTGCAGTGCTGGTGAAGCGAGAGTTAGTGTAAGACAAGAATTGGTTTAAAAAAGGGGGGTAGATAGAGCGAATATCAACAGATTTCAGCCTGTCGATTTATCAGGCTGAAGTCTATAAACGCTATTGTATAAACACTGAGAGGACAGTTTATGCCTACTTGTTGTGTACGTGCCTATGTAACAGGAAAAGTGCAGGGAGTATGGTTTCGGCGTTCAACACAGGAACAAGCGCTTCAGCGAGGGCTAACGGGCTACGCCAAAAACTTACCCGATGGGCGGGTAGAGGTGTTGCTATGTGGCAATTCCACTGCCGTATCTACGCTAACTGAATGGTTATGGCAGGGGCCCGAAGGAGCGCAGGTAACCCATGTCACTATTGAAGTGCTGGATGGCCACCGCGCTCCCGATCATTTTGCGACCTATTAATCAGTGCTTAATACGTTCGCCTCAGTTTGCCATTGCTTAATATTATCAGCAGTGAGCGCCACAATGTTCTGGCGAGCCTCAGGCGTGATCCAGGCATTGTGAGGGGTCACTATCAAATTAAGTGCCTCGCCTTCTGCTAATGCTGTTAATAAAGGGTGTCCTTCTTGCGGCGGCTCAGTGGGCAGCACATCAACTGCTAACCCTCCAATCTTGCCAGCACGAAGCGCCTCAAGTGCCGCTTCTTCATCGATGATGCCGCCCCGGGCACAGTTGACTAATAGCAGTGATGACTTTGCGTTTGCCAAGCGTGTGCGATTAATAAGGTGCTTGGTTGTTTCGTTAAGCGGGCAATGCAAGCTAATAATATCTGCTGTCGGTAATAAATCGTCGAGAGAGGGCCGTTTATCGTTTGATTCATTGCCAGGGCGAGCAGCAAATGTAACCTTCATTCCAAATGCTTCAGCTAGACGTGCCACTTCTGAGCCAAGCTCTCCTTGCCCCACCATCACCAGATGCTTATTGGAAAGCTGCAGCGTCGAGTGAGCTTGTAAGCAAAAGAAATCGCTGCGCTGCCATTCGCCTTGTGCGATGTCAGCTTGATAGCGAGGCAAACGGTTTGCTAATGCCAGCATAAGCAGTAATGTATGCTGAGAAACGCTTGCTGTTCCGTAGGCGGAGACGTTCTTTACAAGAATGTTTTGGGCTTTAGCTGTGTCGAGATCAATATTGTTAAGCCCTGTCGCCAGTACACATATAAGCTTGAGTTTAGGTAAGGCTGATAGTGTTTCTGCGTTCAGTACAACCTTGTTGACGATCGCTATGTCCGCATCCGACAAGCGCTCACTTGCCTGTTCGGCAGTGCTTTGCTGGTACACCTCTAAATGACTAACAAGGTCTCGAATTGCTGTTAGATCGATATCCGCGCCTAAGCTCTCGGCATCCAGCATTACCGCATTGGGCATTTTTCTTTTCTCCATTATCTGCCGAAAGGCACTTGGCCTTGCTCAGCAGGGGGCACAAAAGGGTATAATGTGTCGTTCTATCAACCGCAGTCTTGGAATTTATCCCAGCAGGCCACATATTCTTTGCCTGGCAAGCGTTGTTTTGCCACTAGTTTATACAAACTTAGCCTGTCGGAGTTGAGCTTTTCAGGAGTTATCAACATGCCCATCTATGAGTACGAGTGCAAGGCCTGCGGTCATCGCATGGAAAAATTGCAGAAAATCAGTGCGGATCCGCTGAAGGATTGCCCCGCGTGCCAGCGAGCCAGTCTTGAGCGTTTGGTCTCGGCGGCTGGTTTCCGCCTTGCTGGCGGCGGTTGGTATGAAACCGATTTTAAAACAGGAAGTAAGAAAAACTTGGCAGCAGAAGGCCAATCTACTTCTAGCACTGGTGCCACAAGCGATACCAGTAGCGCATCAACGAAAAAGGGCGCCGCGGCTTAGCCGCGGTTGTCAGGGTCAGAACGGCCCACGACAATCTCATTGCCACGTAACAGAACAGGATTAGACATGCGCAGCCATTATTGCGGCCAGCTTAACGAAACTTTGGTGGAACAAACGGTCACTGTCTGCGGTTGGGTACATCGCCGCCGTGATCATGGTGGGGTCATCTTTCTGGATATGCGCGATCGCGATGGCATCGCTCAGTTCGTTGTCGACCCAGATACCGCCGAGGCATTTGCTAATGCTGACCGTGCTCGCAGTGAGTACGTGCTTCGTATTACTGGCCGTGTCCGGCTGCGCCCTGAAGGAACTCAAAATCCTAACATGCCAACGGGCATGATTGAGGTATTAGCTAAAGAGGTGGAGGTGCTCAACACAGCTGCCACACCACCTTTTCAGTTGGATGAGCACAACAAAGTAGGCGAGGAAGTTCGCTTAAAGCATCGCTATATCGACCTTCGACGCCCAGATATGATTGAGAAGCTGCGCTTGCGTTCGCGTATTTCTCACAACGTCCGCGCTTACTTGGAAAACCAAGGCTTCCTGGATATCGAGACGCCGGTATTGACTCGCGCAACACCTGAAGGTGCCCGCGACTACCTCGTTCCTAGCCGGACACATGCAGGCAGCTTCTTTGCACTACCGCAGTCGCCACAGTTGTTTAAGCAGCTGTTAATGGTGGCCGGTTTCGATCGCTACTACCAGATTGCTAAATGCTTCCGTGATGAAGATCTGCGGGCTGATCGCCAGCCTGAATTCACGCAAATCGATATCGAAGCCTCTTTTGTGGAAGAAGACGATATCATGGGCATTACCGAAGCCATGATTCGTCAACTCTTCCAGGAAGTGCTGAGCGTTGAGCTGCCTGAGTTCCCACGGATGACCTGGCAGGAAGCAATGGATCGCTTTGGTTCTGATAAGCCTGATCTGCGCATTCCGTTAGAATTGACCGATGTTGATGACTTGATGCAGCAGGTTGATTTCAAGGTCTTCTCAGGTCCTGCAAGTGCGGAAGACGGCCGCGTAGCGGCATTGAAAGTGCCAGGTGGCGCCAAATTGTCTCGTAAAGAGATCGACGAATATACTAAGTTCGTTGGTATTTACGGTGCCAAAGGGCTGGCGTGGATTAAGGTCAATGAGCGTGCCAAAGGGCTTGAAGGTCTTCAATCACCCATTGTTAAGTTCATGGAGAATGTGGTTGAAGAGCTGCTTGATCGCGTAGGCGCTGAAGATGGCGATATCATTTTCTTTGGTGCGGATAAAGCGCGCATCGTCAATGAAGCCATTGGTGCATTACGCGTCAAGTTAGGTGCCGACCTTGAGCTTTATACCCAGGCGTGGGCGCCGCTGTGGGTTGTCGATTTCCCGATGTTTGAAGCGGACGACAACGGTCGCCTCAGCCCGTTACATCACCCGTTTACTGCACCTTCTTGCTCGCCAGAAGCGCTTAAAGCTGACCCAGCAAAAGCCTTGTCGCGTGCCTACGACATGGTGCTTAACGGAACCGAGCTTGGTGGTGGTTCCATTCGTATTCACGATCAAACCATGCAAAGCACTGTGTTTGAAATTTTGGGCATTGGTCAAGAGGAAGCGCAAGAAAAATTTGGCTTCCTGCTGGATGCGTTGCAATACGGCGCGCCTCCCCATGGCGGCCTAGCGTTCGGTTTAGATCGTTTAGTGATGCTGATGGCTGGAGCTAAGACAATTCGTGAAGTGATTGCCTTCCCGAAAACCCAAAGCGCTGGCTGTTTACTGACTGATGCACCAGGTGAAGTCAGCGCGGATCAGTTGAAAGACTTGAACATCCGTCTGCGCCAAAAAGCGAAAGCAGAGACCGCCAGCGAATAATTGCTCAGCAACGAGAAGTTCGCCAACTAGTAGTTCAGCACCGACGTTTAGGCGTCGGTGTTTTTGTTTGAACCGCTCGCTACCAATAGGACAGCTGCCATGGATGAAAAACAGCCCGCTCCCGCGATTAGGATTTTGGGTATCGACCCTGGTTCGCGTATCACGGGCTATGGGGTCATCGATTTAATAGGTGTTAAGCCTCATTATGTCGCCAGTGGCTGCATTAGAACGACCGATGGCCCTTTAGAGCAGCGTTTGGCGCAAATTTATGCAGGTTTAAGCGAAGTAGTGGGGCTGCATCGGCCCAATGCCGTCGCCGTTGAGCGAGTCTTTATGGCTAAAAATCCCGATTCAGCATTGAAGCTTGGCCAAGCACGGGGCACGGCTCTCGTCTGCATCGCGAATCACGGTCTGAACATTGCAGAATACGCAGCAAGGCAGATCAAACAAGCCGTTACGGGCCAGGGAGGCGCGGAGAAAAGCCAGGTGCAGCATATGGTCACCGCTATTCTGCAGCTCTCTTCAACGCCACAGGCGGACGCCGCGGATGCGCTAGCTATCGCGCTTACCCATGCGTATGCAGGACATGGCTTACTTGCCACACCCGCTAAGGGCAGTCGTCGGCGCAGCACAGGGCGGTGGCGGCTTTAGTTGCTTACTGGTCATTTGTACAGAGTGTCTTTATAGTAAATGACTGCTTTTTATTATTGCGAGCATACCTATGATCGGTCGTATTAATGGCTTTTTGTTAGAAAAGCACCCCCCTTGGATTGTGGTTGATGTGCATGGTGTCGGTTACGAGCTTGAAGCCTCTATGAACACCCTAGTGGCACTTCCAGCCGTAGGAGAGAGCGTATCCATGTATACGCATCTTACAATTCGTGATGATGCCCATTTGCTTTACGGCTTTGGCCGTGAACAAGAGCGTGCACTGTTTCGCGCCCTAATCAAAGTCAACGGCGTAGGGCCAAAGCTTGCACTAGCCATCCTTTCCGGAATGGATGAAGCCGCCTTTATGCGCTGCGTCCGTGACGACGATAGTAAAGCACTGACGAAGCTTCCGGGCGTTGGTAAAAAAACTGCCGAGCGGTTAATTATTGAAATGCGTGACCGTTTCCCTGAATGGGAGAACGCGGCGGATGCGCCCCTCGCGTTAGAAGCGGCGAATGGAGAGCCTGCTCCCCGTGACTCGTTAGCAGATGCGGAAGCTGCCTTGGTGAGCTTGGGCTATAAGCTTACTGAAGCCTCAAAAATGCTGGCTGACATTAATCCCAAGCAGTCAACCGAGGCGATTATTAAAGCCGCGCTGACAAAACGCATGACTGGGTAACAACGTGGGTTATTTCATGGAACGACTGATAGTGCGCACTTTATGTTAGAACATGACCGATTAATCGCGGCTGAGCCCGAACAAGGGGAAGGGCGTATTGATCATGCTATTCGTCCCAAACATTTAAAGGATTATATTGGGCAACCGCGAGTACGCGAGCAGCTTGAAATTTTCATGGGAGCCGCAAAGCTACGGCAGGAAAGCCTAGATCATACCTTGGTATTTGGGCCCCCTGGGCTTGGTAAAACAACGCTTGCGAATATTATTGCTACCGAGATGGGGGTAGGGCTGAAGTCAACTTCTGGCCCAGTGCTTGAGCGTGCAGGTGATTTAGCCGCCATGCTGACGAACCTTGAGCCAGGTGACGTGCTGTTTATTGATGAAATTCACCGGCTGTCCCCCGTGGTAGAAGAGGTGCTTTATCCGGCAATGGAAGATTTCCAGCTGGATATTATGATCGGTGAAGGGCCCGCTGCCCGCTCAATCAAACTAGATTTGCCTCGCTTTACCTTGGTAGGTGCGACAACGCGCGCAGGCTTACTAACCTCTCCATTACGTGATCGCTTTGGCATTGTGCAACGCTTGGAGTTTTACAACCTTGAAGAGCTGACTGAGATTGTCACTCGCTCAGCCCGCTTGCTAGGTGTTGAAACGAGCCATGAAGGTGCTGTGGAGGTTGCCAAGCGCTCCAGAGGCACCCCGCGTATTGCCAATAGGCTGCTGCGTCGCGTACGTGACTATGCAGAAATAAAGGGCAATGGCATTGTTGATGTTACTCTCGCCGATGCGGCACTCAACATGCTAAATGTCGATCACCATGGGCTGGATCATATGGACCGGCGGCTCTTGTTGGCAATGATCGATAAATTTGATGGCGGACCTGTTGGGATTGACTCAATCTCAGCCGCTATTAGTGAAGAACGCGGTACCATTGAAGACGTCATTGAACCTTACCTAATACAGCAGGGGCTGATGATGCGCACGCCAAGGGGGCGCGTAGTGACGCGACAAGCGTGGCTACACTTCAACAAAACGCCTCACGAACATGCTATTGATCCAGAAGGAGAGCGGCGCCCATGAATAATGGGTTCACGATGCCGGTGCGCGTCTATATGGAAGATACTGACGCCGGTGGAATTGTCTACTACGTTAACTACTTGAAGTTTATGGAGCGCGCCCGCAGCGAATGGTTACGTACGCTAGGCCTTAATCAGCAAACTTTGCTAGACGATGGCACCCAGCTAGTGGTATATCGCTTGGCCTGTCACTACAGCAAGCCGGCACGCTTGGATGACTCACTTATTGTCAGTACAAATATTGAGAATGTTGGTCGATGCCGGATGACTTTTTTGCAGCAAGTGCAGCGAGATGAGGAACTCTTATGCGCTGCTACAGTCGAGATAGCCTGCTTATGCGCGCATAAGATGCGGCCAAAAGCATGGCCAAAAACATTGCAGGTGCTGGGTTGATTCGTTTAAGGCGAACACCGAGAACACGCATAAATCTGTGATATGTGTAAACCTATGGCATGTGTAAACCTATGGAGTAATAGCGCGATGTAGCGTGCGTACTTCATGGCCTTTATATACCACCACTGTTCGGAAATTCCGACATTAATAGCTTGATGAGGGTAACTGTGAACGATAACACCATGTCCATCCCCCACTTGATAATGAGTGCCAGCACGGTTGTTCAGCTGGTGATGTTACTGCTGGTGGTGGGGTCAATCCTCTCATGGGTGGTTATTTTCCAACGCAGCATTGCCCTACGCAGGGCAAAACAGGAATACAACCAATTTGAAGAATCCTTTTGGTCGGGTGTCGATTTAAACGAGTTATACCGAGAAATTCCTGCTGACGACCCACGCTATGGAGCAGAGCATATTTTCCAGGCGGGCTTTCGCGAATTTAATCGTTTAATGCCAAAAACACGCAACCCCGACACAATCTTAGAAGGTGTGCAGCGGAGTATGCGAGTCGCCTGGTCTCGGGAAGAAGACCGCCTAACGCAGCATCTTGTATTTCTCGCAACGGTGGCATCCGCGAGCCCTTACATTGGCTTGTTCGGAACGGTTTGGGGAATTATGGGTTCATTTCAATCCCTTTCTATGACCCAGCAAGCTACATTGGCAACCGTTGCGCCTTGGATTGCTGAAGCGTTAATTGCAACGGCTATGGGCCTGTTTGCAGCTATTCCCGCGGTAATTTTCTATAACCGTCTATCGAATGATGCCGCTCGTTTGTTGGGCAAATATGAAGACTTTGCCGAGGAATTTCACGCTATCTTGCACCGTAATTTGCAAGGTCGTGAAAGTAAGTCCAGCGCTAGCTAAGGGAGTACGCTATGCAAGGCCCGTTTAATCGCAACGGCAATAAAAAGCCGATGGCTGAAATCAACGTAGTCCCCTTTATTGACGTCATGCTGGTCTTGCTGGTGATCTTTATGATCACCGCACCAATGCTCACTCAAGGGGTGCAAGTCGATCTACCTCAAGTCACATCAGAGCCTATCGAAAGCCAAGACGATAGCGATCCGATTATTATCTCGGTCGATCAGGATGGAGGCTATTTCATCACGCTTGGCGAAGACTCAACGGCTGTTTCTCTTGAGCAAATGGCAGAGCGAGTAACAGCGATATTACAGCGACGACCTGAAACACCTGTCATGGTTCGCGGCGATCGCAACGTTGCGTACGGACAAATAGTCGTATTGATGAGCACACTGCAACGCTCGGGTGTCGCTAATGTAGGTCTGTTATCTGAGCCGCCACAAGATGGTTAAACGTAGCGCGCAAATGGCAATCAAACCACCCCGTGACCCACAGGATGTTGGCTATACTTGGCCTACTGTCCTGGCGGTTGCGGTGCATCTATTAGTTGTGCTTTTTAGTTTGGTTAGTCTGCCAAGTTCTACGGCAGAGCCAGACTCGTCCTCTATTGTGCAAGCGACCTTCGTCAGTACTGAAACATTCACTGACCAAGCACAGCAAACAACGGATCAACAAGCAGCTCTCAATAGTTCAACCGACCCCGATGAGGCTGAGCCAGCACCAGAGCCTGATGCAAGTGAGCAAGAAGCATTGCAGCAGCAGGCAGACGAGGCCGCTGCGAGAGAAGAAGCTCAAGCTCAAGCACGAGCAGAAGAGCAAGCTCGCGAGCTGCAAGAAGCTCAAGCTCAGGCCGAAGCCGAGGCACAGCGACGAGAAGAAGAAGCGCAACGTCTAGCCGAACAGCAAGAAGTAGCAGCTCAAGCCAGAGAAGAGGCTCAGCGGGAAGCTGAGGCAGAAGCCCAGCGCCAACGTGAAGCCGAGGCAGAAGCTCAGCGCCAACGTGAAGCCGAGGCAGAAGCCCAGCGCCAGCGGGAAGCCGAGGCAGAAGCCCAGCGCCAACGGGAAGCCGAGGCAGAAGCTCAGCGCCAACGGGAAGCAGAGGCAGAAGCTCAGCGCCAGCGGGAAGCCGAGGCGGCCATGCAGCGTCAGCTAGAGGGGGAAGCCCAAGCTGCTGCTAACGCACAGCAGGCGCAGCAAGCAGCGAATGGTTTTATTAATATTGTGCGTCGAGCGGTAGAGCAGGCATGGTTAATTCCAGCAGGTGCCAGTGACGCAATGAGTGCTACGATTCAAGTAAGGCTTGGGCCATCAGGAGAGGTACTTTTAACCACTATCGCCACATCCAGCGGTGATAGTGCCTTTGATCGGTCTGCAATGCAGGCTGTTGAACACGCTGCTCCGTTCAGCGAGCTGAGGGATTTGCCCGCAGAGCAGCAGCGTAACTTACGTCAATTTAATCTGCGATTTACCCCGGGGGATGTTCGCTGATGCAAACCATAAGCAAAGTGTGGCTGTTTTGCGTACTGCTATTCGTTAGTAGTTATGCAACTGCAAATGCAAACCTGACTATCGAAATAACACGTGGGAGCGACCAGGCTTTACCGATTGGTATCGTTCCCTTTGCAGGCGGCGATAACATGCCTGAAGACGTGGCTCAAATTATCCAGGACGACCTTGAGCGCAGCGGTTTTTTTGCGCCCTTAGAACGCAGTGCCATGTTTGATAGGCCAAGCCAGGCGGATGACGTTGAGTTTGGCACTTGGCGTTCGCTTGATGTTCGATATTTGGTGGTAGGCCGAGCACAACAGACAAATAGTGGTTATCAGATTCAATTTGAGTTAATGGATATCAGTGGACAGCGCCGTATGATTGGCGAAACGGTCACGGCAAATGTGAACGATTTGCGTGGTGCTGCTCACTATATGAGCGATCAAATTTTTGAAGAAATTACCGATATCCGGGGGGCTTTCTCAACTAAAATTGCTTATGTAACCGCTCAAGGGTTGGGCGATAACATGCAATTTGGTCTGTATGTGGCCGATGCGGATGGACGTAACAGTCAACAAGTGCTTACCTCCGACCAACCGATTATGTCACCTGCATGGTCTCCCGATGGCCGGAAGCTGGCATACGTATCCTTTGAAACAGAGCGTCCGGCTATCTATATTCAAGATGTTTCAACTGGGCAACGGATACAGGCAACTTCTTTCGACGGTATTAATGGTGCCCCTACATGGTCACCTGATGGCCGCAAAATCGCTATGTCGCTGTCCAAAGATGGACAACCAGAAATTTATATCCTAGACATCGGTAATCGCTCAGTAGAGCGTATAACTCAAAACAGTAGCATTGATACCGAACCAACTTGGGCGCCCGATGGACGTAGTTTGTTGTTTACCTCTGACCGTAGCGGTGGACCGCAAATTTATGAATACTTGCTAGGTAGCGGTGAAGCAAATCGCATTACATTTACCGGTAACTACAATGCTCGCGCGCGCTATTCACCTGACGGAGAGCAAATCTTTTTAATTCACCGCTCCAACCGCGGATACCAAGTTGCGCGTCAGGAGCGTGATGGGGGACGTCTTGTTGTAATAAGCGAAACAACAAGAGATGAATCTCCTAGTGTTGCGCCGAACGGGACCATGGTAATCTTCGCTACCCAACAGGGTAGTAATGGGGTGTTAAGTGCCGTTTCAGCGGATGGCCGCTCGTCATTTAGATTACCCGCAGCGCAGGGTGATGTTCGCGATCCCGCGTGGTCACCTTTTTTAAATTGATTGACGAAAAGTTTACATTTTTTGTTTTCAGGCAAGGAGTCTGATTATGCAACTTAAACCGTTGGCTCGCTCATTAGCAGTAGCGCTATCTATCGTAGTAATCGCTGGCTGTTCCAGCACCGGCGGAACCCAGGATGGTGACTCTTATGGAAGCCAGGATGGCAGCGGCACAGGGACTAGCACCTCAGGTGCTGGCACTGGTGGCCAGTATGGCTCTACATCAGGTTCTGGCGCAGGCGCTGGTCAACAAGCCGATTCACGCATTCCAGAAGTCCGTACTATCTATTTTGACTTTGACCGCGACACTATCAAGGGCGATTACGAATCAGTCGTGATGGCTCATGCTCGCTATTTGCGTGCTAATCCCAGCGCCCAAGTTGTTCTGCATGGCCACACCGACGAGCGTGGCACTCGCGAATACAACATGGCCCTAGGTGAGCGTCGTGCCGGTGCTGTTAAGCGGTTCTTAAATATTCAAGGCGTGTCTCCCTCGCAAATGAGCGTCGTGAGCTATGGTGAAGAGCGTCCGGCTGCTAGCGGCCAAGGTGAAAGTGCCTACTCTCAAAACCGTCGCGTCGTCTTTAACTACTGATGGCATTGGCGTACCTAGGTGCTCAACATCAAGTACTCGCTATTAGGCGCTAGGTACGCTAACTAAGTAATGATTGGAGTCATCATGAATCACAGTCTCAAACGTTATTTTGAGAGGCTGTGCGGTGCGGGAGCCATTGTGCTCCCGCTGTCCGTATTGCCCTTGACAGCTTTTGGTCAACAGCCCCTCGTTCAAGACTTATCAAGCGGGTCTGGCTTTTATCAGCAAACCCAACGCCAGGAAGCATCTGGTGGTAACTTGGTACTCTTTAACCAAGTGCAAGAGCACCAGACAGAGATCCAGCAGCTACGTGGTCAAATTGAAGAACTGCGACACCAGTTAGAGCAGCTTCGTCGGCAATCACAGCAGCAGTACCTGGATATTGAAGATCGTTTGATGAATAGCGGCCCTAGCCAAATTGAACAATCGACGCCTGCAGTGGAGCCCGAGGCGGCAGAGCAAGTTGCCAACGCACCTTCTGCTCGGAACGTCAGTGAAGACGCTCAGGCTGATTACCAAGCAGCGTTTGCCCACGTTCAAGCACGTCAATTCGCAGATGCGATCAATGCGTTTAAAGCCTTTGTCACTGATCACCCCGACAGCAGTCTGACCTCTAACGGCTATTACTGGCTGGGGGAACTTTATGCTGCTGAAGGCGAACTTAGCGCTGCTGATGAATCATTTAGCCGTGTTATTGAGCAGTACAGCGGCAGCAGTAAAGTCCCCGATGCGCTTTATAAGCTAGGATTAGTAAAAGCACGGCAGGGCGAGGCTGAACGCAGTCGTGAACTGCTCGAACAAGTACGTGATGATTACCCGCAGAGTAGCGCGGCAGGGCTTGCCAATGACTTTTTACGTCAGTCTGCAGGATAACGTCTGTTTACATTTTTGTATCAAGGAAACCTCATGAGCTGCAAAATCGACTATCAACCAGCGTCCAATCTTTTGGAAAACCGCGTCGTGTTGGTAACCGGTGCGGGTGATGGAATTGGACGTGCGGCGGCACTTACCTACGCCCGCCATGGGGCAACTGTGATACTGCTTGGCCGCACGATAGCCAAGCTTGAGCGTGTCTACGATGAAATTGAAGCAGAAGGCGGACCACAGCCGGCAATTTTTCCGCTCAACTTTGAGGGCGCAACGCTCAAAGACTTTCACGATATGGCTGAAACGCTGGACAAAGAGTTTGGCCGTTTAGATGGATTGCTACATAACGCTGGCTTGCTAGGCAGAATTACGCCTTTTGAGCAGTACAATCCAGAGCTGTGGGAACAAGTCATGCAGGTCAATATCAATGGGCCTATTTGGATGACCCAAGCGTTGCTACCACTGCTTCAGCAGTCAGCTGATGCTTCTGTGGTCTTCACCTCATCAAGCGTTGGACGAAAAGGCCGGGCCTACTGGGGGGCATATTCGGTTTCAAAGTTCGCCACTGAAGGTTTTGTGGAAGTGCTTGCTGACGAACTTGAAAACCAGTCTACTGTGCGGATCAATACGTTAAACCCAGGGGCAACACGTACCCAAATGCGCCGAACTGCTTATCCAGGTGAGGATCCGTTGACGCTGCGTACCCCTGAGGAAATTATGCCCACTTACTTATGGCTTATGGGGCCAGACAGCACGGGGGTTAGTGGCCAGAAGTTTGACGCTCAACCACCACGTGCATAAATGCATCTTGCCCATAGCTTTCTGACGTACCGCACCGCTTGTCGATGTTCTAGGCATTTTCATTCAATTAACGCTATCAATGAAAAGCAGCCAGAGCATCGACTAAGTCTTTACAGGTTTCAAACCATAAGTCAGCTGGCCACTGCTGATAATCGTCTTCCTCGCTGATATACCCGTAGCCAACGGCGACAGCCGTCATTCCCGCCGCTTTTGCCGCCTCCATATCACGAATATGATCACCGACGTACCAACACGCTTGTGGCGCCACGTTAAGCCTGCGCGCAGCCTCCCAAAGAGGCTCCGGAGCGGGTTTTCTGACCGCTAGATCATCTGCACATAAAAGAGCCCCTGGCGTTAGCGCCAATGCATCTAACAGCGGAAGGGTATAGCGTCTTGGTTTGTTCGTTACGATTCCCCACGAGCGTGATGCTGAGTGCCAGCGGTCTAGCCATTGGTCAAGGGGTTCAAATAGCCGACTGTGAACAGCAACTGCTTGTTCATAATTATCTAACAAATACTGCCGCGCCGTATCGTGTTCAGTAGAACCACTTTCGATACCAATAGCCAAGGTTACTAAGGCACTGCCGCCGTTAGAAACCTGGCCTCGTATTTTCCCGTAGGGCAGTGGTGTCAGCCCATGATGCCGCCGCAATGCATTCGTTGCTTCAGCAAGATCAGGGGCAGTGTCAACAAGAGTTCCGTCTAAATCAAACAGTATGGCTTCAGGTATTGATGTTGACATTTATTGGCTCGCTTTCCGGCAATACATCATGTAATTGACCGATACATCGTTTGCGACCAAGCGGTAGTGACGAGTCAGTGGGTTATAGGTCAGCCCCGTTTGTTCGTTAATCTCAAGATCTGAGGCTCTCGCCCATGCGGCCATCTCAGAAGGGCGGATAAATTTTGCATAATCATGGGTGCCGCGCGGCAATAGTTTAAGCACATACTCAGCGCCTAAAATCGCAAAAGCATACGACTTGGGGGTGCGATTTAGGGTCGAGAAGAAAACATAACCCCCAGGGCGAACCAGCTCACTGCAAGCACGAATGACCGATGCAGGGTCAGGCACATGCTCAAGCATTTCCATGCAGGTTACGATGTCATAATGCCCTGGCTGCTCTGCTGCAAGCGCTTCAACGCTTATCAGTCGATAATCCACCGATGCACCGCTTTCTGTCGCATGTAGCCGGGCAACGCTAAGAGGCGCTTCTCCAAGATCAATGCCGGTAACACTAGCTCCTCGATGAGCCATTGATTCACTTAAAATCCCACCGCCACAGCCGACATCGAGCACCTTTTTACCGGCTAGGCCTGCACGCGCGTCAATAAAGTCAAGGCGTAAGGGATTGATAGCGTGCAGCGGCTTGAATTCCCCCTCTGCGTCCCACCAACGACTAGCAAGTGCTTCAAATTTCGCAACTTCCGCTGCGTCGACATTGTCGTGGTTGCGATGAGTAGTGCTATCCTGAGGTATCGCTTGCATGTTTTAACTCCCATTGTCGGTAAGTTGGCATGAAGGTGGCAACCAACCAGTCGTTCAGTATTATGTCATTCTAACCACTCCTGGAAAGGAACGCATGAAAAGGAACGCGACATGAATCTTAACCCCCTATTTTCGCGACTTTTATTTTCTCAGGGAGCGTGATGAATGCGAGTATTACTCCACGGAAGTGAACTAAGTGCCGCTACCGCCGCCGCCGCGTTAGCCTGGGTAGGCCATCAAGTTGAGTGGCTACTACACGAAAGCGCACCATGGCCACAGCTTTTAAAGGCGGACTGGCTGCGCAGTGAACCTGAGTTAATGACGCATATTGAACAAGCGTTAGCCAGTGAAACACTGAGAATCATTGAAGCGCCAGAGCAGGCTCACTCTCCTGATGTGGTTTGGTTGGCTCTGTCGCCCGATCAGCGTCAGGCGGCCAAGACACTGCTTGAAGCCCCTATATTTGAGCACCATAGTGGTGCTGTATTAATTAATAATTCAACATTTCCAGTAGGCGAAACAGAGCAGTTGCACGCGCTTATGGGGCCCCAGCACAGTAGCGTTGCTTTACCCGACACTTTGGAAGAGGGGCGGGCCTGGCTCTCCTTTACGCGTCCTTCACGCTGGCTGCTCGGCTGTGACGATGCAACCGGTGAACAGGTGGCGCGCGAGCTTTTACGTGCCTTTAATCGCCGCAATGATGTGTTCCAGCGTATGCCTTGTAGAGCGGCTGAGCTGACTAAGCTCGCTATAAACGGCATGCTGGCAACACGTATCAGCTACATGAACGAGATTGCAGGGCTGGCAGACACGCTCGGAGTTGACGTTGAACATGTACGCCAAGGTATGGGCGCTGATACCCGAATTGGCTATGAATATTTATACCCTGGCTGCGGCTTTGGTGGCCCCAACTTCTCTCGCGACCTAATGCGCTTAGCTGATGTTCAGTCAGCCAGTGGTCGTAATTCGGCATTGCTAGAGCAAGTAATGGACATCAATGAACAGAAAAAAGAGACGTTATTTAGGAAACTCTGGACGCTCTTCGAGGGCGATTTAGCCGGCAAAACGATTGCTATTTGGGGAGCCGCTTTTAAACCAGGAACCACTCGAATCGATCACGCGCCTGTGCTGACACTCCTTGCTGCCTTATGGGCGCAAGGCGTAAAGGTAAATCTTCATGATCCAGCGGCAACCCCCGCGCTGCTCAACGCGGTCGGTGACCGAAACGATCTAACTACATTCACCAGTGACCCATACTTGGCATGTGAAGGCGCTGACGCACTGATGCTGGTGACTGAGTGGAAAACTTATTGGAACCCTGACTGGCATCGTTTAGCCTCGTTATTAAGCGCTAAGTTGGTGCTGGATGGACGAAATATTTATGACCCAGCCTTCGTGGCTAGCTGTGGCTTACGGTATAGAGGAATCGGGCGTAGAGCAGATCCCACAACGCATTGAGGAAAAGTCATGCCCAACAGTACTGCATCTTCTCGCATTGTTCCCGATGTGGACCAAAGCTTGACCGCACAACACTTGCGTCATCGCAGGGGGCCCAAACTGTGGCCATTGTGGTTATTGATGATGCTTATTATCATTTCGCTGGGTGCCGCCGCGGTGGGCCTTTGGTATGAAAGAGAGCGCTTATTAGAAGAGGTCCATCGAGTAAGCGGAGAAGTCTCTAATCTTCATGCAAGACTCGACTCGGGTGACACGGACACGCAAGATGCGATAGCCTTTGTACAAGCACAGATGACAACGCTGTTCCAAGAACAGGAGCAACTAGCCGTTGCGGTGACACGTACCCGTGAGGAACTCTACGGTCTTTTGACGTCAAACGAAGAGCTCGTGAATGGTGATGCCCTAAGCAGCATTGCTGAGCGTATTAGTCAGTTGGAAGAACAAGCAGCGTTGCGTGACCAACAGCTTGCCGCTATACGCACATCACTTGACTCACTTGAGCAAGCGGGCATGTCTGGGCGGCAAAATCTAGCAGAAGAGGTAACTTACCTCGAAGAGATGCTGTCGCAGCGCCTATCTGCGACTACCAACCGACTCGATGATATTGCTAAGTTAGAAAACGAAAACAGCGAATTGGTAACAAATGTTACCGCATGGCAAGAAGAGATCGATCAGCGTTTTACTGAGGTAAACTCAACGCTTGAAATGCTAAGCAGTACTGATACTTCAGCTACTCAAGAAGCGTTACAAGCGCTTGAACAGCAATGGGCGCAACGATTAAACACCTTAGAGAGTGATATCCGTCAAGTGCGGCAAGCCCAGCTGGCATTTAGTGCTCAGATGGAGATGCTCCGCTAGCAATTGTCACCAGCATAAAGCAATGGGTAATAAAGCCACCGAGTCGCTGATTTGGTTAGGGATGAACTGCATGGAAAGAATACGGCGATGGCCTACCGTTAAACAAGCGACTCGTGAGGTGGTTTTACCGCTTCTTGTAACGTGGTCAGCTCCCGTATGGGCACTTAACGCGTCAATCGATGGTGTCAGTAGTGAAGTAGAGGACAATATTGATGCCTATTTACAGAACATTGACGAAGATCAGTACACCGATATCCGTTTGGAAGGCGAAATACGAAAGCGTGCGCAAGAAGCCATGCGCGTTTTCGGCTACTACGAGTCTGACATTACGGTTGATGTTGATAGCTCACCTATCACACTTCGCATAGAACCCGGCTCGCCGGTCAAAATCGACGTGCTTTCTGTCAATATCAGCGGTGAAGCAAGCGATGACCCTCCGTTTCAGGAAGCACTCGATGCATTTCCCTTGAAGGAAGGCGATACACTACGGCATGCCCCATGGGATCGCCTACGCAACCAGTTTTCAGGTCTAGCACTTGAGCGTGGTTATTTCGACTGGGGGTTTACTGACCGCCGAATGGAAATAAGGCCATACCTTGAAAGCGCTCGTCTCTATATGGATTTCGACAGCGGCCCACGCTATCAATTTGGCAATACGACTATTTCAGGCAGTCATATCGAACCTGAGCGTTTGCTTCAAATGCAGACCTTTGAAGCAGGGGAGCCTTATCTAGCGGAATCGATAGCCCGCTATAATCAACGTTTAGCTGAGACAGAATGGTTCAGCTCTGTGACGGTACGACCACGTTTAGAGACAGCGCGGGAGCTGACCCTATCGCCGCCAACAGGAAGCTCACCGTGGTGGAATGAAGCAACGGCATCGCAGCCTCAACGCCCTAGGCTGTCCAGCGCAGCGCTTGTCAGCGCACTTAGTGTCACTCAGCGGGACGATACCAGTCTGCCTATTGACGTAAGTGTAGAGCCTGCCGATCGCCATCAATTTGAAGTCGGGATTGGCTTTGCAACTGACGTAGGGCCGCGCATGCGCTTTGGCTGGAAACAGCCATGGATTAACCGCTTTGGCCATAGCCTGGATCATGATCTGTATGTTTCAGCCCCCGACCAGCGCTTCACAGGGACTTACAATATCCCGTTAGAAGACCCGTTACGCGATAGCTATCGTCTGCAATATGGCGTGCGTAACCTGGATGATGGCGATACCCAGTCGTTAGAGGGTACCGTGGAAATCGCTCGTCGATGGGAGTTTGAAAATCGCTGGGTACAAACACTTTACTTCCGTACGACCTATGAAGACTTCACCCAAGGGGGAGTCTCAGATGAAGTATTGCTGTTTTATCCAGGCATTCAGTGGTCCCGTACAAGAACGCGTCCTCAGCGGTTTCCGCTTTGGGGAGATAGGCAACAATTATCGCTCGAGTATTCAGACACGATATGGGGATCCGATGCCAAGTTCGCGCGTATGACGGGTGACACAGAATGGATTCGCACCATTGGCGATGATAATCGTTTTTCGGCAAGGCTAAGTATCGGCGCTATCGAAACAGATAATTTCGATAAACTGCCTCCTTCGTTACGCTTTTTTGCGGGCGGTGACCGAAGTGTCCGGGGTTACTCCTACGAAAGCCTATCTCCGCGAAATGAAGAAGGGCTGTTACGTGGCGGCCAGCAAATGCTGACCTCGACTCTAGAGTACCAGCGTCGCGTGACTGGCGACTGGTGGGGAGCCACTTTTGTCGATACTGGAGATGCCTTCGATAATTGGGGGCCAGAAGAGTTAAAGACGGGCGCAGGGGTTGGCGTACGCTGGATTTCCCCTGTGGGCCCTATCCGACTTGATGTAGCACACCCATTTGACGATGAAGACGATTGGCGCCTGCATTTTTCCATCGGACCGGAATTTTAGGAGAGCATTTTGGCTAAGGTTGCAAAAGCGGCATCTATCAAGCGTCAACCGCTCTCAGTTAAACATCGCATTGGGTTGTTTTTGTGGAGTCTTGTACGGTTAGTCATTGTGCTGCCACTCTGGCTATTTGGTCTGGTCGCTCTGCTACTCGGCGTTGCGCTCTCCCCTTGGGGAACAGGTCAACTGTTTTCTCAAGGGGAGCAACGGGGCTTCTTTACGTATGAACACCAAGAAGGCGCACTGCTTGACCAGTTTGCATTGCGCGGTTTTCAACTATCGCTTGGTGAGACACGCATCAACGTCGACAGCCTTGAGCTGGCCTGGGCTGAAGATTGTGTGCTGTCAGGTAAGCTTTGCCTGGACAAACTTCATGTAGAAGGCGCAGATATACGTTTGGGCGAGAGCACTGAAGCGGAGCCAGACTCACCAGAATCTGATGGGATGCCTAGCATCCAACTGCCTTTTCCTATTGAACTACGTTCAGTTGAGTTCACTAACGTCCAACTGCAGCTAGCTGATGGAACTCGCGTCGGCTGGGAGTCGTTTTCAACCGCGATTACCGCGCAGCAACATCTTGTCAGTATCGCGCCCACCACGCTCATGCAGCCAACCGTGTACTTGCCTCCCACGGCAGGCACTCAACTAACAGAAGGTATCCAGACACCGTTACATGCATCTGCTATTGATGGTGCGGTTATGGCTACCCAACCGGTCATAGCAGAACCTGAGCAAGCGGTCGAAGCCTTAACAGAACGGCAGCGCATTGAGCTGCCTGAAATAATGCTGCCCATTGATATCGACTTAGCATCCTTCACCGTGACTGACGTCACTGTCAGCGGAGCCGTTGATTACCAAGTCGAAAAATTAGCCGTGGTTGCGAGTGCTGAAGGCAACCAAATAGCGCTCCGCTCATTAGAGTTACTTACACCTGATGCCGAGGCGAACTTAACAGCCAACGCCACATTATCAGGCAGCTATCCGTTAGATGCTCGATTAACAACAACCTTGTTTTTACCCGAAATATTTCCTGAGCTAAGTGGCGAAGAGCTTGTTTTGGAACTGTCAGGATCCCTAGATGAGCTGGCAGCCA
This sequence comes from Halomonas sp. 3F2F, assembly GCF_014897805.1. Lineage (NCBI taxonomy): Bacteria > Pseudomonadati > Pseudomonadota > Gammaproteobacteria > Oceanospirillales > Halomonadaceae > Halomonas > Halomonas sp. 3F2F. The sequence continues at coordinate 140,185 of NZ_JABUZE010000032.1, read as the reverse complement.
GTTTAGGGGCATCCGGTGTCGTTAATGCAACACTGGAGGCTCAAGTCGATGCGCTGGCACCGACGCTACCCTTCAATGTAAGACTGCAGAGTAACCGCCTACAGTGGCCACTCACACAACCTAGTAGCGATGAGTCATCGGCAGAACCCTATGTTGTTGAAGATATAGACATCGTTGCTAGCGGCAGCTTGGAAGCGTACCAGACAACGCTTTCCTTAAACGCTCAAGGCCCGCAAGTGCCGGCCACCGATATTCGACTCAGTGGCAACGGAGATCTTTCATCGTTCCGCTGGACGCCGCTAACCCTAACGATTGATGACAGTTCGCTCAGTAGTGAAGGGGAAGTGAATTGGGCTTCGTCACTACGGGTTGATACCACCATCCGACTGGATCAATTCGATCCATCGCTGTTTGTCGAACAGCTCAACGGCAATCTCAATGGCGACATTACCGCTAGTGTGCGTCAAACCGGCGAGCTATGGGAAGTCAGCCTGCCAGTCCTCGATATTACTGGGGAGCTCCAGGAGTATCCCTTGGCGCTTCAAGCCTCTTTAGAGGCTAACAGTGCGCTTGAAGTAGATATCCAAGAACTACTTTTCACTCAGGGAGACAACCGGTTAACGGCCTCTGGTCAAGTTAGTGAGCAAGCCATGTCGCTAGATACCGAGATTGCATTGCGACAATTACAAACGCTGCATCCAGACTTAGCGGGGACATTAACAGGTAATATTCTGGCCAGAGGTAGCATTAGCCAACCTAAGGTGGAAGCCGAATTAACTGGCCGTGATTTGCAGTTTGCCGAAAACCGTATTGAAACGTTATCACTGACCAGCAATATCGAGGGAATCGAAGACCCAACGCTAGACATTAACCTTGGTTTGCAGCAAGTCAATGCAGGTGGGCAGGCATTTTCGAGTATTGCCCTTGAGCTTAACGGACGCCTATCTCAGCACGCACTCACTGTCAGTATCGACGGCCAAGCCGATAACATGCTAAGCCGTGCACTTGTAGCGCTAGATGGGCGTTTTGATCAACAAGCGCAGCAGTATCAGGGCCAACTAACACCGCTGGAAATCGACTCCGAGTTCGGCAATCTACGTTTAGAAGCCCCTCTTGATATTCGTTACAACCTAGCTAACGGCCAAGCGCAACTCTCACCTTTCTGTGTGCGTCGCGAAGAAGGAGGGCTTGTTTGTTCGCAAGAACAGATTGCCGCATCGGCCGACCAAGGGCGCGCGGTGTTGAGCATCAGAGAAGTGCCGATGGAAGCACTCGAGCCTTTATTGCCAGAAGAGTGGAGCTTTGAGGGTGATACGACAGCAGACATTGTTGCAGCTTGGCGCCAAGGCGGGGCTCAGTGGCAAGCCGATGTTCAGGTATTAAGTGAGTTAGCGATTACGGCAGTCAACGATTACGGCCAGCCCGTACAGCTTCCTGTGATTAGTTTAAACACGCAGTTAGACGCCAGTCAGGCTCAAGCTGATGCCGATATTGTACTGTCGTTTGCAGATGCTGGTGAGCTGGCACTCGATCTCAGCATTAGTGATCCACTTGGTCGTGGTGGTCTTAGTGGCGAGCTAAGCGCCCAAGCGCTTTCTTTAGCACCTTACCGCCCGTTGGTGGTGGGCATGGATCGCTTAGAGGGCGACTTAAATGGCCGTATACAAATTGCAGGAACCACCAGTCAGCCCGATTTACAGGGGCAGCTTGCGCTTCGTAATCTAAGCGTTCATGGCCCAGATATTCCTATCGATATCAAAGATGGCGAGCTGGTCGTTGCGTTTGACGGCGAACAAGGGGACATAAATGGTTTTGTTGCTGCTGAACGTGGTCGCTTGAATATCGCTGGGGATGCTTACTTTCCTGCAGGCGACGACTGGCGTATTGGTGTCGATGTTAACGCGACTCAGGAGCCATTATTAATCGTTTTGCCACAGTTTGGGCGTTTAGAAGCAGCGCCTGATATCCGCATTCGTGTAACACCGGATCGCTTGCAAGTACGTGGCAATGTCGATCTACCATGGGCGCGCTTAGAAGTTGGCGATCTTCCTGCCTCAGCTGTTAGCCCAAGCTCTGACGAAGTCATTATCACCGAGCGCGATGATCGAGAAGCTGAGCGAGTGGCTCAGCAACGGACTGCCAATGGCGAGCCAAGCGCTGCTGATGAGCTTTCACAATCAGGAATGGACATTGATGTGCTCATCACACTAACCTTGGGCCGTGATATGCAAATATCAGCATATGGGCTTAATTCTGATTTGGGTGGCACGTTAGAAATTCGTCAAGGCAGCGGTGCACTTCAGCTGTTTGGTGATGTCAACCTTATCAATGGTCGTTTTAAAGCCTTTAGTCAGGATCTGCTGATTCGCCGTGGACAGCTGATATTCAGCGGCCCTCCAGGGCTGCCAATTCTCGATTTCGAAGCAATTCGTAATCCTGATATCACGGAAGATGAGGTTATTGCTGGCATTCGTGTTAGTGGCAATGCAGAAGAGCCCAACTTACTGATCTTTTCTGAACCAGCAATGGATGAAACCCGTGCGCTGTCATATTTATTGAGAGGGCGTGCACCCGATGCTGCTGGAGGAGGGATTGATAGTGCGCTTACTACCGCCTTAATCGGCATGTCTCTCGGTAAGACAGGCGGAGCCGTTGGCTCCATTGGGGAAGCGTTTGGTATTAGCGATTTGACCTTGGATACCACTGGGGCAGGTGACAATAGCCAAGTGGCGCTGACAGGGCAGTTAACCGACGATATCCGGATTAGCTACGGTGTTGGCATTTTCTCGCCCATTGCAGAACTGACATTACGCTACACACTTTGGCGCAATCTATATGTGCAGGCAGTATCAGGCGCAAATCAAGCCGTCGACTTAATCTACACATTTACTCGGTCAGGTGACCCTACGATTTATCCACGGCAATAAGAGGGCGTTATGACGCTATTTTCTAAAGCAAATTCAGCACCACTTGGCCGCGTAACGCCGATTGAAACGAGCAGCGTACATACCGTTACAGGCCACTCACTTCACCCTCCTTTCCCAGCAGGGTATGAAGAAATTGTGTTAGGCATGGGGTGCTTTTGGGGCGTTGAACGCCTGTTTTGGCAAGTGCCGGGAGTTTACGTCACTGCCGCCGGTTATGCCGGGGGAGAAACACCAAACCCAACTTATCAAGAAACGTGTACGGGACAAACAGGCCATACCGAGGTAGTTCGAGTGGTATACGACCCCAGTGCCACATCCTTGGCTACGCTGTTGCAAATTTTTTGGGAACAGCACGACCCTACTCAAGGCAATCGTCAAGGCAACGATGTGGGTAGCCAGTACCGCTCTGCCATTTTCACAACAACGGCTGCTCAGTTGATGGCTACTGAAAAGAGTGCCAATGCCTATCAAAAGGCGCTCGATGAGGCTGGCCGAGGTACTATTACTACCGAGATCAAGCCGCTGAATACTTTTTACTACGCGGAGGCTTATCATCAGCAGTATTTAGACAAGAACCCCGCTGGTTACTGCGGGCTCAAAGGTACTGGCGTTACTTGCCCCATCGGTTAGTCGTGGTGAGAAGAGCCAAGTACTCCATCACAAGGTCAGTAATAAGGTCAGTAAAATGCCACATACTTTAAAACGTTCATGGCTCATGCCTTCGGTTTGGGCCCTGGTCGTCTTTGCTGCAATTACTACGCCGACCATGGCAGAGGAAGTTACTGAAGATGCCGTTCCAGCGCCACAAACGGTTGAAGAGAGCCCGTTTGCAAGTGAGCGAGAAGCGGTCATATGGCGTCAGGATGAATTGAAAGAGCTAGAAAGCCTTCTGCGTCAGCTGCGTTTTGACTTGGTGAATAACCAGGATGCACGCGGAGCCGCGCCGCGGTTAGCAACGCTTCAGGAACAAGCGACTCAAGCTCATTTTTTGCCCGCGTTTATTGTCGGCACTCATGGGCGTGGGTCTGACGCTCGCCCAGAAATCTGGGAAGAGTGGGAAGATTTCGCAGCGGGATTTACGGATCTTGAGCAAAAAGTGGCGACGCTAATCGATGCGGCCGAGCAAGAGGACTATCGCGCGGCCACGCGAGCATTTTCTGATGTTGGCTTAAGCTGTAAAAGCTGTCATCGCGCCTACCGCTATAACTGACCGAGATCGATGTCATCAGAGCGATAGGCACAGATGGTGTCAGTCGCTTTGTTGAAGGCGGTCGATACGATAAAGGGTCTCAACCTGCTCCAGGCCAGTTATGGTGCATTTGAGATCTTTTACACGGCCGTCGCTCAACCCATAGACCCAACCATGCACTGAAATATCTTGGCCTCTCTGCCAGGCACGTTGCAGAATTTTGGTTCGGCACAAGCTATTAACTTGAGCCTTTACGTTCAATTCGCACATGCGGTCAATTTGCTCTTCCATTGGTAAATGTTCAAGCGTATTACGGTGATGGTTATACTGTTCGCGCACCGAATGCAGCCAGTAATCGACGACTCCGCACTCACCGCCGGTTACTGCCGCCTTAATGCCACCACAACCGTAGTGCCCCACAATCATGATATGACTGACCTTAAGTACATCCACCGCAAACTGCACAACTGACAGTGCGTTCATATCGGTATGGTGGAGCAGGTTAGCGACATTACGATGGACAAAAACTTCGCCTGGCGGAAGGGCAATAATTTGGTTAGCAGGCACACGACTGTCAGAACAACCAATCCAGAGGTAATCAGGGTTTTGCTGATTGGAAAGGCGTTTAAAGTAATCAGGATCTTCCTCACACATACGCTCTGCCCAGGCGCGATTATTATCAAGCAGTGTTTCAATAGCGTTAGACATTGGATCTCCGTCACAGGTTAGGAGCTGTTAGGTTCAAGATAGAGCAAACTAGGGTACAGAGAGAGGGGTTTTAACCTTCTCAGAATCTAAGGTCAATCTTTGTGCTTAACGACCGTTGTCGGTAAGTACATGACCGATAAGTACATGCAATGGTTCAGGATAGGAATAGCACATGGCAGATAACGCGGAATATGAATACGATTTATTGGTAATTGGAGCAGGGTCAGGGGGTGTTCGCGCCGCACGAATGGCAGCCGCAACCGGTGCCAGAGTTGCTATAGCAGAAGATCGTTACTTGGGCGGCACCTGTGTCAATGTCGGCTGCGTGCCTAAAAAACTGTACTCCTATGCGGCTCACTTTCACGACAGCTTCGATGATGCCGCAGGCTTTGGATGGCAGTTGCCTGGGCCTGCTGTCTTTGAGTGGTCAGTGCTACGCGATAATAAAACCAGTGAAATAAAACGGCTTAATGGCATTTATCAGCGGATGTTAGAGGGCGCGGGAGTCGTACTGCTTCATGCTAGAGCAACCGTGACAGGGGCACACAGCGTTTCACTGGCTTCTGAAGAAGGCGTTACCCAAGTAACCGCACAAAAGATACTGCTAGCGACAGGTGGTTGGCCATGGGTACCTGATTTTCCTGGCAGTGAATACACAGTCACTTCAAACCAGATATTTGACCTTGACGCTTTTCCAGAGCGGTTTCTGGTTTTGGGAGGCGGCTATATTGCGGTCGAATTCGCGAGCATTTTTAACGGCCTCGGTAGTGAAACACATTTGATTTATCGTGGAGAGCTGTTTCTAAAAGGGTTTGATGAAGAAGTTCGAGCTTTTACCCGCGATGAAATGAGCAAAAAAGGCGTCAATCTGCATTTCAATACCAATATTGAACGGATTGAACCCAATGGCTCGGCGTTTAACGTGTATTTAACTAACGGTGATGTTCAAGAGGTAGATGCCGTCTTAGCAGCGACAGGACGTAATGCCAATACGCAGGGGCTAGGGCTTGAAGCATTGGGTATTCATCTTGATAGCAGTGGAAAAATCCCAGTAAATGCGCGCTACGAGACGGCGGTCCCTTCAATCTTGGCGCTTGGCGATTTGACCCAGGGGCCTGAATTGACGCCCGTAGCCCTGGCTGAGGCGATGCAGTTAGTCGATATCCACTTCAATGAAACACTGCCTAAACCGCTGGACTACGCCACGATTCCTACGGCGGTTTTTTGTCATCCCAATATTGGGACGGTAGGGCTATCTGAAGAGGCTGCCAGAGAAAACATTGGCAAGATTCGCGTTTATAGCGCGGACTTTAAAGCAATGAAACACACCTTGTCTGGTAGCCAAGAACGCACTTTAATGAAGCTAATCGTTGATGACGCGACAGATGTTGTCGTAGGGGCTCACATGGTCGGTGAAGAGGCCGGTGAATTAATACAAGGGATCGCCATTGCGGTCAGAGCTGGGCTTACAAAAGAAGATTTTGATCGTACCATCGGCATCCATCCAACAGGTGCGGAAGAGTTTGTGACAATGAGAACAGCTACGCGCAATTGATTACATAAAATTTACATTTTTAAGGCGAGCATTAGCTCGCCTTTTTTGTCTCGCAGCTATGTGAGGTTGATCTAAACTCTTCCAATACAGCGGCTCTTTCAGCTGATTTTTGCAGGTAGAGACGCCTTTGATAACCAAAAATTATGGAAAAGGACAGGATGAATAATATGATTTTTGAATTGCTCATAATCAGCTGTTATAATGGCGCTCAAATTCGCTACAGCGAAGCATAACCATGAGCACGCCAATAACACCTTTTACCCCTTCTGCAGACCTTGCACGCCCAACAGTCGCTGATGCTGTGGTCGGGCATGCATCTACTCCGTTATTTATTCGCAAGCCGAATGCAGATGATGGTTGGGGCGTCTACGAGTTGATAAAAGCTTGCCCGCCGCTTGATGTTAATTCTGCTTATGCTTATTTACTGTTGGCAACTCAGTTTCGCGACACCTGTGCGGTCGCGACAAATGAAGAGGGCGAGATAGTAGGATTTGTATCTGGCTATGTGAAAGACAACGCGCCGGATACCTACTTTCTATGGCAGGTTGCCGTCGGTGAAAAAGCACGTGGTACAGGCTTGGCGCGCCGCTTAGTCGAAGCCATTATGTCGCGTCCAGAACTTGATAATGTGCATCATCTGGAAACGACGATCACTCCAGACAATCAGGCCTCTTGGGGCTTATTTCGCCGCTTAGCTGCACGCTGGCAAGCCCCTTTAAATAGCCGTGAATATTTCTCTACCGAACAACTCGGTGGGGAGCATGATCCTGAAAACCTAGTTCGTATAGGTCCATTTCAAACAGACAGCATGTAACGGAACGGACCAGCTATTGCCCAATACGCGGTTCTTGCTAGCTGGTTACGTGTTACCGCTGTTTCCGCCAGTTTGTCCTACGCTTGGCTCAATGATTTAAAAAGGAGGTCGTTAATGCAGACCCAAACGCTTGAACGCATGGAATCTAACGTACGTACTTATTCGCGCTCATTCCCCGTTGTGTTTACGAAAGCCCAGAATGCTCGTTTAACGGACGAGAATGGACGTGAGTACATTGATTTCCTAGCCGGTGCCGGCACGCTCAATTACGGCCACAATAACCCACATCTCAAACAAGCAATGATCGACTATCTGTCAACAGATGGCATTGTTCATGGCCTGGATATGTGGACCGCTGCAAAGCGTGATTACCTGGAAACCCTTGAAGAAGTCATCTTCAAACCGCGTGGCTTAGACTACAAGGTACATCTGCCTGGTCCGACAGGCACTAACGCAGTAGAAGCGGCCATCCGTTTGGCCCGTGTTGCTAAAGGTCGCCATAACATTGTGACCTTCACCAACGGCTTCCACGGCGTCACCATGGGAGCACTGGCAACCACGGGTAACCGCAAGTTCCGCGAAGCGACCGGTGGCATTCCCACACAGGGCGCAAGCTTTTTACCCTTTGATGGTTATATGGGAGAGCATGCGGATACGCTGGATTACTTCGAGAAATTACTTAACGACAAATCTGGCGGCCTCGATATACCGGCAGGTGTTATTGTCGAAACCGTGCAAGGCGAGGGCGGTATTAACGTGGCAGGCCTTGAGTGGCTCAAGCGTTTAGAAAGTATCTGTCACGCCCATGATATTCTGTTGATCATCGACGACATCCAAGCAGGCTGTGGCCGCACGGGTAAGTTCTTTAGCTTTGAACACGCGGGCATCACGCCTGATATCGTGACGAACTCAAAATCACTCTCTGGATTCGGGCTGCCATTTGCCCATGTATTGATGCGTCCAGAGCTTGATAAATGGAAGCCTGGTCAGTATAACGGCACGTTCCGTGGTTTCAGCCTGGCGATGGTGACCGCCACGGCTGCGCTCAAAAAATATTGGTCAAATGATGTTTTTGAGCGTGATGTTCAGCGCAAAGCGCGTATTGTTGAAGAACGTTTCCAAAAGCTGGCAGCCTTACTCAGTGAGAACGGCATGCCTGCCACTGAACGTGGACGCGGCCTCATGCGCGGTATTGATGTTGTCTCTGGTGATATTGCCGACAAGATCACCAGCAAAGCATTTGAGCATGGCCTTATTATTGAGACCAGCGGCCAAGACGGCGAAGTAGTGAAATGCCTATGCCCGCTGACCATTAGTGATGAGGACTTGCTGGAAGCGCTGGATATTCTAGAAGCCTCAGTCAATGCTGTTATCCAAGCGTGATGTAGAGTTAGGCTAATTTTGCAGCATCGATTCAGCACTGGGCCGCTTCGGTTAATACCAAGTGCCTCATAACGGAGCAATTCTATGATCGTTCGTAATCTTGAAGAAGCACGTAAAACAGATCGTCTTGTCACCGCCGAGAATGGCAATTGGGACAGCACGCGTCTTGTTCTAGCCAATGATAATGCGGGTTTTTCATTTCATATTACCCGTATTTTCCCAGGCACTGAGACGCATATTCATTACAAAAACCACTATGAAGCTGTGTTTTGCTATGAAGGCGAAGGCGAAGTAGAAACCCTAGCCGATGGCAAAATCTGGCCGATCAAAGCAGGCGATATTTATCTGCTGGATCAGCACGACGAACATCTGTTACGCGGTAAAGAAAAAGGCATGACCGTCGCATGCGTCTTCACGCCAGCCATTACCGGTAATGAAGTACACCAGGAAGACGGCTCATACGCTGCACCCGCTGGTGAGTAAGGCCTAACGTTAGCGTTACGGATTGGCTAATGACAAAACAGCCTGCTTAAAAAGCAGGCTGTTTTTTATGAGGGTTGTCATTGATGATTAGGATTTTAACGTGATGCCTGTGAGATCATGCGGGTTCGCATAATATATATTATGTTAAATTAGGCAAATAAAAGTTCCAAAACCAGCGGATCAAGTTGGACAATACAATGTCCTTCTCCTTATCATTCATGCTCTTCTTGTTTAAGGATATCTCACGTTATGCGCTCAGGTGTATTGTGTCTAATGGCTGGTTTGTCGCTTTCGTTTGCAGGCTGTGCTGTGACACCGCCAGAAACGAATGAGCCACCGCCATTAAGCGAAGCGTCTTTTAACACCCGCATCCTTGAACTTGAAACCTCTCTTGCTCAGCAGTGTGCATCCGCGTCTACACGACTGCACGAGCAGCAGCTTAACCAACAGCGAGCGTTAACAGCTGATGTTCGCGAAGTCGGTAGCCTGTTGCGCTATTTGCGCCAAGATGTGGCTGGCCTACAAGCTCGCGGTGAAGATCCCGTTATTGTTCGTGAAGAGTGCGATGTTGATGCCACTCAAGACAACAAAACACTGTTGGGCCGCAGTGAATGGGTTGGTTTACCCAGTGTTGGCACTTATTTGAAGGCGCGCGTTGATTCTGGAGCCAACACGTCATCACTATCAGCATCCGAAATTACCCGCTTTGAACGTGATGGTGAAAATTGGGTGCGCTTTAAGTTGGCACTAAATGACGATGACGTGGTCGTAGATCGCGTGCGTGATGAATGGATCGAAGCGCCAATTGTACGTAGGGTGCGTATTGTTCAGGCATCTGGTGAAGAGTCTCGCCCAGTGATCTCACTGTTAATGACCTTGGGCCCAATCCGCGAAAACGTTGAGTTCACGCTTAATAATCGCACCCATTTGGACTACCCAGTGCTGTTAGGACGGCGATTCATGATGGATATTGCCACTATTGATGTTGCTCAAACCTATCTTTACGAACGTCCAGAATTCCCTGGCGGTGAACCTGCCGATCAAGCCGCTGAAGATGAAGCAGCAGATCAAGACGATACTGAAGAGTAACAGCTCTCCCCCGCCGTTTTTCGCTGAAAGGAATCATGATGTCACGGTTGCCGTTTTATTTGATCGTTGGACTACTGCTGTTGGTTGGTATTGCCGCCAGTGTGCATCGACATGTTCAGTTCGAAATCCCCTGGCTACCCGGCGAACAACGCCAAGTATGGGAAATCGAAGCTGTTATCAACTTTAATGCCCAGGACGGCCCTGTGCAGGTTGATCTAGCGCTGCCTTCTCATCAGGCCGGATACCGGGTTTTGACGGAAAACACCGCGTCTTCCGGCTATGGGCTTGCCTACAAAGCAGATGAGCTAGGTCGTCAGGCTGAGTGGACTATTCGCAATGCCGCCGGTAGCCAGCAGCTTTACTATTCAGTGCAAATGCTTGTTTCGCCAGATGCGCGCTCACCCGTGCAAACGCCACCAGAATTATCGACTGTTCCGCCCTGGGAAAGCCCGTACGACACTGCCGCTAGCCAATTAATTGATCGTGCTTGGGCACGTAGCGCCAATAACGCCACCTTTGCGAGAGAATTGATTTTAGATATTAATGGCGAACGCCAAGGGGAAAATGCACGACTACTCTTAGCCCAGGAACAGCCATCGCCACTGATTGTGCGTTTGTTGAACCAAGCGGGTGTTCATGCAAGGGAAGTCAGCGGCCTATTGATGGAGGATGGTCGTCGTCGACAAACCCTCAGCAGTTGGATTCAAGTGTTCGACGAATCTGCCGAAACGTGGACGCTATTTAACCCGACTACCGGCGAGCAAGGAAAACCCGACAACCTTCTGCTCTGGGAAACAGGTGGTCGCGCGGTGCTAGAGGTCCAGGGCGGAACCAATTCGCGTGTCACCTTTTCAATGTTGACACATTACCAACCGGCTTCTGCGGCGGTTCGCAATCACTACTCTGATGACACGCTACTCAACTTCTCTATCCATAGCCTTCCTTTGGAAGAGCAGGCACTTTTCCAAACGATTCTGCTGATTCCCATTGGCGCGCTGGTAGTGGTGTTTTTGCGCGTGCTGGTTGGGGTAAAAACGTCGGGCACGTTTATGCCGGTGCTGATTGCATTAGCGTTTATTCAAACTACCCTGCTAACGGGCTTAATTGGCTTCCTGCTGATTGTGGCCATGGGCTTGATCATTCGTAATTATCTTTCATACCTCAATCTATTGCTGGTAGCGAGGGTTTCAGTGGTCATCATCACGGTCATAGCAATCATCTCAATTTTCACTGTCATTGCTTATCGTATGGGCCTAAGTTCGGGGTTAACCGTCACATTTTTCCCAATGATCATTCTGGCGTGGACGATTGAGCGGATGTCGATTCTTTGGGAAGAGGAAGGGCCAAAGCAGGTACTGATTCAAGGCGGAGGCAGCCTCTTAACCGCTGTATTAGCGTTCCTTGCCATGAACAACCCCTGGGTTCGCCACATTACTTTTAACTTCCTTGGCGTTCAGTTCATTCTGATGGCGCTCATCTTGTTGCTTGGTAATTACACGGGCTATCGTTTATTGGAGCTTCGCCGTTTTAAGCCAATTACAGATGAAGAGAAATCCTCATGAGCTGGCTAAAGAACTGGACGTGGCCGACACGACTTAGAGACAAGGGAATTATCGGCATGAATCGGCGAAATATTCGCTACATTGGCCGCTATAATTCCCGACGCTTATATCCGCTTGTTGACGACAAGCTGAAAACCAAGCTTCTTGCGCAACGTTACGGCATCACAACGCCAGAGCTCATTGGTACGGTAACGACTCAGTTTGGTGTCAAGCATATCAGTGAGATGCTGAGCGGCCATTCAGGCTTTGTGATCAAGCCCGCCAAAGGCAGTGGCGGAAAAGGCATACTTGTTATTGAAAAGGTACAAGAGGGTATCTTTATCAAGCCAAGCGGTGTCAGTTTGTCGATTGAAGATATTGAGCGCCATGTTTCGAACATACTTTCTGGGCTGTATTCGCTAGGCGGCTCACCGGATGTCGCCGTTATCGAAACACTGATCAATTTCGATGAAAGCCTGATGGCCTATACCTATGAAGGCGTACCGGACATTCGAGTCATCGTGTTTAAAGGTTATCCCGTGATGGCCATGATGCGGCTTTCTACCGCTGCGTCGGATGGCAAGGCCAATCTTCACCAGGGGGCCGTGGGTGTTGGGCTGAACATTGCCACAGGCGCGGCCCTACGTGGAGTGCAGTTTGATCGTCCATGCTTTAGCCATCCCGATACAGGTCACGACTTGGCAAGTCTGGTTGTCCCACAGTGGGATACCCTGCTCCACCTGGCAGCAGGCTGCTACGAGATGACCGGGCTTGGCTATCTTGGCACCGATATGGTGCTAGATAGAAAGCATGGCCCCATGCTGCTTGAGCTTAATGCGCGCCCCGGGCTTGCTATCCAAATGACCAACGGTGAAGGACTTCGTCGTCGGCTTGACCTGATCGAACAGCAGCCTGACGGTGTTCCCGTCGCTGAACGGGTAGCGTTTGCACAACACCACTTTGCCCGCCAAAGCGAACTCGTAGAAACGCCTGACACTTCTTCGGCGACGGCGTAGACTACGCATATCCCGTTCAACGAGTGCCCTAATGACAGAAGCTAATACGCTATTACAACAAGCGGAATCCCAGTGCCATACCCGAGGCGTGAGATTTACACCTATTCGTCGCCGAGTATTAGAGCTGATTGCTGAGAATGGTGGCGGCCTAAAAGCGTATGACTTGTTAGACCAGCTATCCACTGAGCATGCCGCAGCAAGACCTCCCACAGTTTACCGTGCTCTCGACTTTCTTATCGAGCAAGGTCTCGTTCATCGTATAGAGTCACAAAACGCTTACGTTGCCTGCGCCTGCCCTGAGCATGCCCATGGGTTTCAGCTGTTGATTTGTCGCCATTGTGGCTATGTTGAAGAGCTTCACTTAGATGAAATAAGCGCTCAACTGGCCGAATTAGCCAAACGACAAGGGTTTAACGTCGAGCGCCAAACGATAGAACTTCAAGGCTTGTGCCAAAATTGCCGATCAGCGAGTAACGAGTAATGTCACGTTTTGACCAATTAGCCCCGCGCGACCTATTCAAAGCCCTAGAATCTGCCAGCCCTTCCGATACGTTGCCCGGGACCGAAGCGCTTCTTGACGCAGTACACTTTAACGAACAAGGCTTGCTGCCTGCCATTGCGCAGCAGTTTGATTCGGGTGAGGTGTTAATGATGGCGTGGATGAACCGCGAGGCACTTGAAGAAACGCTAGCAACGCAGCGTGTTTGCTACTATTCACGCTCGCGTAAAAAGCTCTGGCGTAAAGGTGAAACCTCGGGTCAACAACAGCAGCTGAAATCTGCGGCTCTCGACTGCGATGGTGACACGCTATTACTGCAAGTCGATCAAACTGGACCCGCTTGCCACACCGGTCGACGCAGCTGTTTTTACTTATCGGTAAACGAACAGCGTGCGACGATTACCAGCGAACCGATTATCGACCCAGCGGCGCTTTACGGCAAGAAATAGTGGTAAAGCTGCTATCCCAAGCAAAGCACTGGGCCTTGAAGGCCCTTGCCATCGTCATGATTGGCTGTATCAAGGTCTATCAATACACCATTAGCCCCCTACTGGGGCCGCGCTGCCGCTTCTGGCCAAGCTGCTCGTCCTATACCGTTGAAGCCATTCAAGTGCATGGCCCTTTCAAGGGCGGCTGGATGGCGATAAAGCGTATTATGCGATGCCACCCAGGCAGCGCCGGTGGTATCGATCCCGTGCCTGGTGGCAGAAGCGAGCAGTTGTGTCGTGAAGACCCGGACTTAACGGCGCCGCCGCACTCAAAGTGCGACCATCATCACTGAGAAAGCTTTCCAATGCGCGTTTACAATTAAGACTGTTTTGCCACTTGGTAAATACGCTCCAACATGGCATGCAAGCCGTTACTGCGGGTAGGTGATAGGTGCTTATCCAAACCTAAATCTTTCAAGAAGTGAGGCTCGGTTTGGCTAATCTCATCAGGTGTGCGATCGCTATAGATTCTCAGCAGCAACGCAATCAGTCCTGAAACGATGGCCGCATCCGACGTTGCCTTGAAGATAAGCTTGTCGCCCTGCCCTTCGTGGCACATCCACACGTTAGATTGGCAGCCCTGAATCTTAAACTCTTCAGTTCGCTGCTCCTCCGGAAAGTCAGGCAGTTGCTTCCCCATATCGATAATGTATTGATAACGATCCATCCAGTTATCAAATATTTCAAACTCTTCGACCAGTTCTTGCTGGGCCAGCTCAGCGCCTGAAGTTGCCATGGCGTTTCCTTTGGGTTGGTGTCTCAATATCATGCCTATTATAACGGGTCAGAAGGCGTTTTTGGGGCTGTTTTCAAGCGATGACGCTGCTGCTCTTGGTGCCATTCATTATCTTCGGTGTGTAAGTAGCGACTCGTCGTATCCAGTTTAGAATGGCGCGCACTCTCGGCTAAATAGCGCAGGCTTACCCCCGATTGCGCTTGATGTGTAATCGCCGTATGCCGCAGCCAGTGGGGGGTTGCACGACGCAGCGCACTCACATAGGCAGGCTTACCATTTTGCGCTTCTAGTGCATCAGCCGCCTCGCTAAATACGCCTTTAATCAGCCGATAAAGTTGGTTATCGCTAATGCCACGACGTTTATCTAACGCACGGATAAGAGGGTCGGGTTCGTGATAACTGGGCAGGCCTGCTAACCCAAGCGCTTCCCGCCATTCGAGCACACACTCAAGCATGTCATCGGGCACCGGAATACGTGCAAGCTTACTCCCCTTACCGACCACCACCCACCACCACCGCCCCTCGCTTTCCTGAAAGTCATCCATCCGAGCGTTAGCCATTTCACTAATACGAGGTGCTAATAGATAAGCGAAGCTGAATATAAACCGTCGCCGCGCTTGCTCGTATGCCTCTCGTTCGCTGGCGGGCGCTGTTGGCGCATTCAGCCACTGCCAAAGCCATGCCCAAAGATCTCGTTCTAGATAACGCTCAATGGTTTGAGCCTGGTTATTCAGCCGCCTAGCCTTGTCGCGCATTAGCACAAATGGGTTATGGCGTACCCACCCTGCTTCCACTAGCCAGCTAAATAAGCCCTGCAGAATAATCAGACTTTGCCGCCGGCTTGCTGGCGAAAGCCCACCACGAAAAGGTCGCCATTGCGCATGATAGCGAGGCTTACTTGCCCCCACCCACTGCTCAGCTGGCTGAGGATCTGCCAAAAAAGCCTCGTACTGGCGCAACATTTCACGATTCATATCGCATAACGACGTGTTGTGGCTGGACAGCCAAAGCAGCAGGCGCTCCGCCTCTCGGCGATAACTTTTCAATGTCTGAGGGCTGTCTTGGTACTCCCTAAGCCACGCAGCAACAGCCTCAACGTCGTTTTGAGCATCAATTAGCTGCGTTGGGGTGACGGGCACGGAAGACTTAGCCAGCAAGTCAGGCCAGCTGCCCTTTTCTAGGCCTTCACGTACGTGTTTTTGCTGTTTTTCGACCTCTCTGGGCATCGCCACATTCCCCATATCTACCGCGTTATTTTTCAATGGGTTAAGTGTGCTGCTATCGGCACTAAAACTCAAGATAAGGGCAGTAATCTTGAATTTATAATGCTTAATGTAAATAATTTTACGTTTTATGTATTACGTAATTATTGTAATTTTAACCAAACCCTATGAAAATAGCGCTACCAATCTGATAGGGATAAGCACCATGGCTCGCAGCGGGATTCAATACAGTGATGTTCAGCAAGCAATCGATACCCTGCTCGCTCGCGGCGACACCCCTAGCGTGCAACGTATTCGCGAAGTACTGGGAACTGGCAGCTTCACAACGATCAGTGAGCATTTCCGTAATTGGCGTATTGAACGAGAGCAAAATCGCGATGTTCCGCCACCTAAAGGCGTCCCAGAGGTCATCGTTAACGTCGCAACCGAGCTATGGCGCGAGGCGCAAGAGGCCGCCAATCAAGCGCTCGTCCACTATCGTGAAGATGCTAATCGGCAGGTAGAGAGCGCCCAGCAGGAAGCCGCCGAAGCGCTTCAGCAGACAGCCAATGCGGAACAACGAGAAAGCGCCCTTGCAGAGCATTTGCGACATACAGAACAGCGCTTGGAGACACTTAATCGCGAGCTGGCCGCTAGTCAAGCGAGCGAGCGTCAGTGGCAGCAACAGGCAGAGCAAGCCAACCAAGATGCTAAGCGATACCAGCAGCTACTTACCCAGTCGGAGCATGATGTCGCTTCGCTGAAAGAGCGCTTCACTGAAGAGCTGCAACAACGCCAAGCCGCTTGGGAACAGCGCCTTGCTCAGGAAGAACAGCGTAACGAAGCAGCAGAAGGAAAACTGATGGCGTTGCTAGACACGCTAAGACAAGAGCGTGCCCAAGAAGAAAAAGCACTACAAAAGCGCCTGCTCCAGTTCGAGCAGCGCTCAGACAGCTTGGCGAAAGAGCTTCAGCTCAAAAAAGACACGTTGCAGCACTACCAGTTAGACAACAGCAGCTTGCAACAACGAATTGACGAGCTTGAGCGCAACAATATATCGCTAAAAGAGCTGCACTCCAGCCTGCAGAGCGAGCTTGATAAAGCCCACCAAGCACTAGAACAGCAGCACAAAACGGCGCTTCAGGACGAAAACTGGCAGCAACAGCTTTGGCAACGAATGGAAGCCCTTCAGGCGCAATTAACAGCCCTGCCCGAGACGCTCTCCTCGCAAGAAAAAGAAGATAATCCACCCAACGAGTGACCTATCGCTCATCACCTAGCATTCACAACCTACCACTCATAAAAAAAGCCCAGCAGATTTCTGCCGGGCTTTTCGAAGCGCAAACGGTACAGCTAATATAACGTTAGCGGTAGTAAGCGTTCGTTGTATCCGTGTGATCGGTCACGTCACGGATACCCGCTAACTCAGGAATCCGCTCCATCAGTGTTTTCTCAACGCCATCTTTAAGCGTTAAATCTACCGCTGCACAACCTTGGCAGCCGCCACCAAAAGCAAGGATCGCCACCTTGTCTTCGGTCAGCTCTACCAGCTTGATTTCACCACCGTGGGCCGCCAGCCCTGGGTTAATCTCGCTGTAAAGCGTGTAGTTGATGCGGTCTTCCAGCGGGCTGTCCGCATTAACTTTAGGCATTTTCGCGTTAGGAGCCTTGATGGTTAACTGGCCGCCCATACGATCCGCGTTAAAATCAACAACCGCCTCGTCTAAAAATGCCAAGCTGTTTTTATCGAGAAATACGTTAATTTTTTCAAGTTCAAGCTTAACGTCAGTGGGTTCTTCTTCACCTGGACGGCAATAGGCTAAACATGTTTCCGCGTAAGGCGTGCCGGGTTGGGTGATAAAAATACGTACAGCAATGCCTTCAACATTCTGCTTTTCCAACAGTTCAGCAAGATATTCCTGAGCACTGTCAGTAATATCAATACCTTGGGTATCTGTTTCGATAGTCGCGGTCATAAGGGATGTTATCCTCCCGTGGTTGTGGCTTGGCCACATCACATGTCATTTATAACTATTTCATTAACGCCTATGGTAAGCAAAACTGCTCGCCAGCACAATCCCGACTATTTTAGTAGGCTATTGCCTATGTATATGAGCGCGCCTCATTAAGATACTGCAATAACTTCACGCCCTTACTTGCTGCCCTATGGTGTGCCCTTTGTTATGATAGGCGCCGCTCACACTATGACGACGACTATAAAAAATATCCTTTTCGACTGAGACGCTGGAGACTTCCCCCTGCCATGGCTGCTAGTGATTTGACCGCTTCCCTTACCCAACGCCTTGCCCAACGTATCCTGATTTTGGACGGCGGCATGGGTACCATGTTGCAGAACGCCGAACTCAGCGAAGACGATTTCCGTAGTGACCGCTTTCGTGACTGGCCCTCGGATCTTAAAGGTAATAATGACTTATTAGCACTTACCTGTCCGGACTTAGTGGCACGTATTCACCGCGACTATCTAGAAGCTGGCGCGGATATTATCGAAACCAATACATTTAATAGCACACGTCTTTCCCAGTCAGACTATGGCATGGAAGATTTGGTGCCTGAGCTGAATCGTGAGTCGGCACGTTTGGCGCGTAATGTCTGTGACGCCGTGGCTGCTGAAACGAATATCCCGCGGTATGTCGCTGGGGTACTTGGGCCAACCTCACGCACCGCGTCTCTGTCGCCGGATGTCAACGACCCTTCTAAGCGCAATGTCACCTTCGACGAGCTTCGCGAGAACTATTATGAAGCTGCTAGTGCGTTAATCGAAGGCGGTGCCGATCTTATTATGATCGAGACTATCTTTGACACACTTAATGCCAAAGCCGCTATTTATGCGCTTGAAGAGTTGTTTGATGACCTGAACACGCGGCTGCCGGTGATGATTTCCGGCACCATTACCGATGCCTCAGGTCGCACGCTTTCTGGTCAAACTACCGAGGCTTTCTGGAACTCTGTCCGCCACGCCCAACCGCTCTCGGTTGGCTTAAACTGCGCCCTAGGTGCTGAAGAGCTGCGTCCTTACATCGAAGAGCTTTCCACTAAAGCCGATACCTTTGTTTCTGCGCATCCCAATGCGGGCCTACCCAATGAGTTTGGTGAGTATGACCAAACCCCAGAGGAAATGGCGGCCATTGTCAGCGAGTTCGCGGCAAGTGGACTGGTCAATATTATTGGGGGCTGCTGTGGCTCAACCCCTGAGCATATTCGCGCCATCGCTGAGGCAGTCAGCTCGATGGCGCCCCGCAAGATTGCAAAGCGTAGTCATGCGTGCCGACTGTCTGGCTTAGAGCCCTTCAACATTGAAGCTGACGCGCTGTTTGTCAACGTCGGTGAGCGCACTAACGTGACCGGCTCGGCACGCTTTAAGCGGCTGATCGTCGAAGAAGACTTCACCACCGCGCTTGAAGTCGCCTTGGAGCAGGTCGAGAACGGCGCGCAAATTATCGACATCAACATGGACGAAGGCATGTTGGAGTCCCAGGAAGCGATGGTTCGTTTCCTTAATTTAATCGCTGGCGAACCCGATATCGCTCGCGTTCCGATCATGATCGACTCCTCTAAATGGGACATCATCGAAGCGGGCCTTAAGTGTGTTCAGGGCAAAGCGGTTGTTAACTCTATCTCGCTGAAAGAAGGTGAAGCCGCGTTTCGCGAGCAAGCCACCAAATGTCGCCGCTTTGGCGCCGCCATTGTGGTCATGGCGTTTGATGAAGAAGGCCAAGCAGATACCTTTGCGCGTAAAACCGAAATTTGTGAACGCGCCTACCGCTTACTAGTCGATGACATTGGCTTCCCTGCGGAAGATATTATTTTCGACCCTAATATCTTTGCTATCGCGACCGGCATAGATGAGCACAATAACTACGCCGTCGATTTCATTGAGGCTACCCAGTGGATCCGTGAGCACCTGCCTCACGCGATGATCTCCGGCGGCGTATCGAACGTCTCGTTTTCATTTCGAGGCAATAACCCCGTTCGTGAAGCCATTCACTCGGTATTCCTTTACCACGCCATTCGTGCAGGCCTCAGCATGGGCATCGTCAATGCGGGCCAATTGGCGGTTTATGATGACTTACCCACTGAGCTGCGTGATGCGGTAGAAGACGTCGTGCTCAACCGCCGTAGCGATGGTACCGAGCGGCTGCTTGACCTTGCCGACAAGTACAAGGGCGATGGCAGCGGCGCCGCCAAAAAAGAAGACCTGGAGTGGCGCAGTTGGCCGGTTAATAAGCGTATCGAGCATGCGTTGGTTAAAGGCGTAACTGCATATATAGAAGAGGACACCGAACAGGCTCGCGCCGAGGCCGCTAGGCCCATCGAGGTGATCGAAGGCCCGTTAATGGATGGTATGAACGTGGTTGGCGACCTGTTTGGTGCCGGCAAAATGTTCCTACCCCAGGTAGTTAAGTCGGCTCGCGTCATGAAGCAGGCGGTTGCCTATCTGATTCCCTATATCGAAGCGGAAAAAAGCGAAGAGACCAAGGCCAAAGGCAAGATCGTAATGGCCACGGTTAAAGGCGATGTTCACGATATCGGCAAAAACATTGTCGGCGTGGTACTGCAGTGTAATAACTACGAAGTCATCGACCTTGGCGTGATGGTGCCTACCGAAAAAATTCTTCAGGCCGCCCAAGA
Organism: Halomonas sp. 3F2F; assembly: GCF_014897805.1. Classification (NCBI taxonomy): domain Bacteria; kingdom Pseudomonadati; phylum Pseudomonadota; class Gammaproteobacteria; order Oceanospirillales; family Halomonadaceae; genus Halomonas; species Halomonas sp. 3F2F. The sequence continues at coordinate 119,905 of NZ_JABUZE010000032.1, read as the reverse complement.
TCACAATGCTGACATCATTGGACTTTCAGGACTGATCACCCCATCGCTTGATGAGATGGTGCATGTTGCTAAAGAAATGAAGCGCCGGGGCATGGATCTGCCGCTGCTCATTGGTGGTGCCACTACCTCCAAAGCCCATACAGCCGTAAAAATTGAGCCACAATACGATCACCCCGTGATTTATGTAACCGATGCCTCCCGAGCGGTTGGCGTCGCGGGCCGTTTACTGGCGCCGAACCTTAAAGCCGCCTACGTTGCCGAGATTCGCGAAGAGTACGAAAAAGTGCGCGAGCGTAACGCCAAACGCCGCCCTAAAGCCGCAGACCTGGACTATACCCAAGCCCGTAAACGGCGCTTTCGCACGGATTGGAACAGCTTTACTCCAGTGAAACCTCAGGTGTTGGGTCTCAAAACCTTCGATAACTACGACCTTGAAGAGCTGGTTGAACGCATCGATTGGACACCGTTCTTTATGAGCTGGCAGCTTGCTGGCAAGTACCCCAAAATCCTTGAAGACAAGGTGGTCGGGGAAGCTGCACGCAATTTGTTTGCAGATGCCAAAGTGATGCTGCGCAAGCTAATCGACGAAAAGCGCGTTCAGGCGCGCGGCGTCATTGGCTTGTGGCCCGCTAACAGCGTCGATGACGATGTCATTGAAGTGTATGCCGATGAAAGCCGCACCGAGATCGTTGAGCGTTTGCATCACATTCGTCAGCAGACCACCAAAGGGCGTGATGGGATCTGCTACAGTCTGGCGGATTTTATTGCGCCTAAAGAGAGCGGCAAAGCCGACTGGATCGGTGGTTTTGCCGTTACCACAGGCCATGGGGTTGATGAACTTTCTAAAGCCTATGAAGCAGCTGGTGACGATTACAATGCCATCATGGTGCAAGCATTAACCGACCGTTTAGCAGAAGCGTTTGCCGAGCGCATGCACGAGCGCGTGCGCAAAGAGTTCTGGGGCTATGTGCCGGAAGAGACGCTGGATAATGACGCGCTAATTGCCGAGAAATATCAGGGTATCCGCCCTGCTCCCGGCTACCCAGCCTGCCCTGACCATACCGAAAAGGCCACGCTGTTCCGGTTGCTTGATGCGACGGAAAATACCGGCTTGGCACTGACCGAAAATTTTGCCATGTGGCCTGCGGCGGCGGTCTCTGGCTGGTACTTCGCACACCCCCAGTCCAAATACTTCTCCACCGGAAAAATCACCCGGGATCAAGTGGAAGCGATTGCGCAACGCAAGCAGATGCCATTAGTGGAAATGGAACGCTGGCTATCGCCAGTGCTCTCTTACGACCCTAGCTAATGTCAGCAGTGGGCCGCCGCCAAGGTAAGGTCATGCGCTTAGCCTTACCGATCATGCTGGGCATGCTCTCACAGAGCATGCTCAACCTTATTGATGCTGCACTGGTAGGCCATTTAGGCCAAGAGGCATTGGCAGGTGTTGGTATCGGCGGCTATGCCATGTTTATGATGACGGCGCTGGTTTTTGGCCTCTCTTCCAGCGTCCAGTCGCAAACCTCTCAAGACCTGGGCGCAGAACACTTCCCGCTAACACGCTCACTTCACTCTGGCTTGCTGATCGCCGTTATGGTCGGCATTCCATTATCGTGTCTCGCGTGGTGGCAGGCTCCCCGGTTAATACAGCTAATGACGCCAGCAGATGACGTGACGGCGATTGCCGTGGAGTATTTCCGCTGGCGCGTTGTATCGTTAGCCGCGATTGCCCTGACACTTTGCTTTCGCGGTTACTGGAACGGGCGGCAACACACGCACCTTTACCTGCGTATTATCGTCATTGTGCATGTGTTCAATGTGGTCGCTAGTGCAGGATTAATTTATGGCATTGGTGGCCTACCGGCGCTGGGTGCCAATGGTGCAGGTATGGGCACGACGCTTTCGCTACTGCTGGGGCTGATTATTTGGGCTTGCGTGACCTATAACGCCCACGCACTTACCCGACAGAAGCTGACATTGCGCTCATTACAGACCACACTATTTTTGGCTATCCCACACTCACTGCAACAAGTATGGTTTGCCGCCGGCTATGTGGTGCTGTTCTGGCTATTAGGTAGGATGGGCACGCAGAGTGTCGCTGTGGGCCATGTGCTAGTGAATCTATCGTTGCTACTTATTTTACCTGGCGTCGGGGTGGGTGTGGCGGCAATGAGCTTGGTCGGTGAAGCATTAGGGCGCGATGATCAACAGGCAGCACACCGCTGGGGAATCGACGCATTAAGCGTCGCTGGCTTGCTGCTGACAGTGTTGGCACTCCCTATGCTGTTGTTCCCGGCCACTGTTCTGGCTATTTTTTTTGAAGATCACTCACTTATTCAGTCAGGTACTCTTCCCTTACAGATTACTGGCTTAATGATAGTGCTGGATGCTGCCGCATTGGTGCTGGCCCAAACGTTAATGGGCGCTGGCGCTCAGCGAACAGTGATGTTGCTTACTTTGAGCATGCAGTGGCTAGTGTTTCTGCCACTGGCCTGGTGGGTAGGCATTGAGTTGGAATATGGGCTACTCGGTGTATGGCTAGTGCAACTTTTCTACCGTGCGCTCAACTCCAGCAGCTTCTTATGGGTGTGGCAGCGTCGACGCTGGCTAGCTCAAACGCTATGACTATAAACCTCAAATACCATTTAGCGATAAAAAGATAATTATATATTCTTTTGTAGAATATGACGCCCGCGTTAAGGTGACGGCACATTACCGTCCGTCTCGACGTGACCATTTCGCTTTTAGCAGGATCGTGCCACATGTACCGTTATGATATTCACGACCAAACGTTGGTTGACGAGCGCGTCGCTCAGTTTCGTGACCAAATGGACCGCTACCGCGCCGGGCGTTTGGGAGAAGAAGAGTTTCGCCCGCTGCGACTCCAAAACGGCCTGTATATTCAGAAGCATGCGCCAATGCTGCGAATCGCCATCCCCTACGGCATGCTGGCGGGTAAGCAGCTTCGCGCGTTAGCGGAAATTACTCGGCGCTATGATCGTGGCTATGGCCACTTCACGACTCGGCAAAACTTGCAGCTGAACTGGCCAGCATTGGAAGACGTACCCGATATTTTGGCAGACCTCGCCAAAGTGCAAATGCACGCTATTCAAACTAGCGGAAACTGCATCCGCAATACCACCAGCGACCAGTTTGCAGGTATTGCCGGTGATGAAGTGGAAGATCCGCGCCCCTGGTGTGAGCTAATTCGCCAGTGGTCAACCTTACATCCTGAGTTCGCCTACCTGCCACGCAAATTTAAAATTGCCGTCAGCGGTGCCGCCCAAGATCGCGCAGCTATTCAAGTGCATGACATCGGCCTGCGGCTATGGCGTAACGAAGACGGTGACGTCCGCATTAAAGTGCTGGCAGGTGGCGGTCTTGGCCGCACACCGATGATTGGCGACGTGGTGCGCGAAGATCTTCCCTGGCAGCACCTCTTAACGTATCTAGAAGCATGTGTTCGCGTATACAACCAATTTGGTCGCCGCGATAACAAGTTTAAAGCACGTATTAAAATTCTCGTCAAAGCGCTCGGTATTGAAGAGTTTCGCCGCCGCGTTGACGAAGAGTGGGCGCATCTTAAAGATGGCCCGCAAACACTTAACCAAGCAGCGGTTGATGCGGCCAAGATTCACTTCCCTGAACCAGAGCGCCGTCCGGTTGCTGAGAGCGCCATTGCCGATTTCGAACAGCTACGCAGCGAAAATCGTAGTTTGGCCCGCTTTGTGACGAATAACGTCACCGACCACAAGGTCCCTGGTTATAAAGCGGTGACCCTTTCACTTAAGCGCCGCGAACACGCGCCTGGCGATGTCACAGCGGATCAAATGGAAGCCGTCGCCGACCTGGCCGATCGCTATAGCTTCGGTGAAGTGCGCGTGACCCACGAGCAAAACCTAGTGCTGTCTGACGTTCCCGTCGATGAGCTAGAGGCGCTCTGGAAAGAGCTTGATGCACTGGGCATGGCCAATCCAACCGTAGGTACGCTGAACGATATTATCTGCTGCCCTGGCGGCGACTACTGTGGCTTGGCCAACGCGGTCTCTATCCCCATCGCCCAAGCACTGCAGGAGCGGTTTGAAGACCTGGACTTCCTCTATGACCTCGGCCCGCTGGATCTGAATATTTCAGGCTGCATGAACGCCTGTGGGCATCACCACGTTGGCCACATCGGCATCCTCGGCGTCGACAAAAAAGGCGAAGAGTACTACCAAATCTCGATTGGTGGTAACTCAACTGACGATGCCTCGTTAGGTAAAATCCTAGGGCCCTCTTTCTACCGCGAAGACGTGCCGGACGTTGTCGATAAGGTACTGCAAGTCTATGTGGCCGAACGTCACGCAGACGAGCGGTTCCTCGACACCTATCGCCGTATTGGCTTAAAACCCTTTAAGGAGCGTGTTTATGCCCAGCAATGACACTCAGACTGACGCGGTTGAGCTCACGCCAGTACATGTCGACCATCTGATCGCTGATGGTGAACTGGCAGCAGAGAATGCCTGGTGTGTGTCCTATGACGCAGACACGCTCCCTGAACAGCGTCCCGCCTTTGTGCCGCTGGCACTCTGGCAAGCGAACCAGGACGATGCCGAGCTAGCACCGCTGCTTTCAAGTGATACCGAGTTAACCACGGAGCTTGGCCAGCAGCTAAGCCGTACCAGTGCGATTGCCATCGATTTCCCGGCATTTACGGATGGGCGTGGCTACACGCTTGCTCGTTTGCTTCGCGAACGCTACGGCTATACCGGTGAAGTACGTGCAGTCGGTGATGTGTTGGTCGACCAGTTGGATTACATGCGCCGCTGTGGCTTTACCGCCATGGCTCTGCGTGATGATCAGCATCCAGACGACGCTATCCGTGCGTTGAATATGTTTAGTGTTCGCTACCAAACCGATGTTGAGCAGCGCCAAGCATTGTTCGAACGCCGCCTGGCGGACACAAAGCAGTAACCGCAAACGATATCGAGATAGACGTAGAAAGATAGAAGTAGAGATAGAAACAGAAAGGGCAGCTTCTCGGCTGCCCTTTTTGTTTGATAAACAATTACTCGATAAACAATGGCAGGCTATCCGCGACGTTTTTGCTGGCGCTCACGGTTGTTAGCTTTGGCACGGTCACTTTTACGTAGCATGACCCAGGTGGCGCCAAGGCCACCCTCCGCAGGTTGCGCAGAAATATAAGCCTGCACTTCGTCGAACTGAGTAAGCCATTTAGCCAGATAGGAACGCAGGACATTCGCAGGACTATCTATTTCTCGCCCCCTCCCATGCACAATGAGCACAGAGCGAAGGTCGTGGAGGTAAGCTTCTTGAATAAACGGGAACAGCATTCTGCGGCACTCTGCCAGCGGCCGCCGTAGCAGATGTAGCTGGGCCTGAACACTGTAACCACCATGCTTCAGTTTATCGACCACTCCTTGCTGAATACCCTCCCGGCGGTATTCAATCGGATCAAAGGGCGGCAACAAGTCGACAAAATCATCGGATAAGAAATTACGCTCTTCCAGACGCTGCTCAGCACTTTCACGACGAGCAAGCTGGGCCTCTGTAGGCCGCTGGCGCTGGGTACCTGTATCTGCGCGGTTATGCTTGGGTAACGGCTTTACATCGCCGACCAACGCACTGAAATCCATCTCATCACGAAGTGATTGATTCATAACAGGCTCCTCTGACAGGGTCTAATGCCTCTATCCTAGCAAACCCGCCGACATTGCTTAAGACTTGTTTTCATTAACATCTAACGCCACGCTGATAGCCAACATTATCAAAGGAGTGGGCATGGTTTGGTTAAAACGTTTGATCGCGTGTAGCGCAGCACTACTAATCGGTGCCGCAGGTTGGCTTTGGCTGACAATGCTGAGCCCGTGGTTTTACGAGCGCCCCTCCCACTTGCCAGTCATTGAAGAACGAACCCACAGCGTCTTCGTCTATGGCACGCTGCGCTATCTCCCTGTGCGCTGGGTGGTGATGGGCAGTTCAGGCAACCCACAACCAGCACGTCTTGAGGGCTTTAAAAAACAAGGCCTGGACTTGACTCCCGATACCCATAGCCATGTAGAAGGGTTACGGTTAGAAGTCACTGCGGATCAGCTATTGCGCTTGGATCGTTATGAGCGCTTGGGTATTCGCTATGAGCGGGTCAAACAAACGCTGGCGGATGGTTCAATTGCCTGGGTTTATCTACGCCTGCCCGCATTTAGCCAATTGCGTAACGCATCTCCTGTACAACCGGTAGCTCTGGTACCATAAGCAGACAACGCAGTGCCCTCTTTACGTCGTTATTTCTAGGATACCTCATGAGTGATTCCACGCCGTTTGTTTTAATTCTTTACTATTCGCGCTCAGGAGCCACTGCGGATATGGCAAGGCAAATTGCAGCAGGTGTCGAAAGCATTACGGGGATTGAAGCGCGGCTGCGCACCGTCCCCCCTGTCTCCACAACCTGTGAAGCCGTTGACCCCGAAATTCCAGCGGAGGGAGCAGTCTATGCAGACCTCGAAGATTTGCGCAACTGCAGCGCGTTGGCATTGGGTAGCCCTACGCGTTTTGGCAATATGGCGGCACCGCTTAAGTATTTTCTAGATACCACCAGCAGCCTATGGATGAATGGCGCATTGATTGATAAACCTGCCTGTGCATTTACCTCCACTTCCAGCCTTCATGGGGGCCAGGAAAGCACGTTGCTCACCATGCTCATTCCGTTACTGCATCACGGCATGGTCTACGCCGGCATCCCCTATAACGAGACCGCCCTTCTTAGTACCCAAACCGGTGGCACGCCCTATGGGGCTAGTCATGTTGCCGGTGCGCGTAGTGACCGCTCTGTCGACGAGCATGAGCGTGCACTGTGTCTTGCTCAAGGCAAGCGGTTAGCCAAGCTTGCGCGAGCACTGCATACAATGCGCCAGGAGGACGCAGTATGAGGCAGTGGTTAGAAGGTCTTGAGACTCGCCATGGACTCGATAAGCTCACGCAGCAAGCAAGGCAGTTAGTCCTCGTCAGCTTTGTCATTCTGCTGCTGCTTGTTGTCTATCGTGGCTTTTTTATTCAAGGTGATACCTTTAACTGGCGTCCAGTGGTCGCGTTTGTGCTGCCACTCTTGCTATTCCTACCCTCGATCATTGGTCAGCGAGCCAGAGGCCATGCCTGGTTAGCCTTTGTTAGCCTACTGTACTTCACGCAGGGCACTATGCTGGCAACCCTACCCGGCCAAGGCGTTCGCGGTGTGCTGGAAGCGCTTGCATCCCTGGCCCTATTTACTGGCTGCATGGCGTACGCGCGTTTTCGCAGCCGTCAACAGCGCCAAGCATAAGCTTAGCTACCCTCTGTTTGCTAAAAACATCAGTAGGGATAAAACCACAGCCAGCCACAAACGCCCGCCGCAACTAAAAAAGCACCTAGCGCAAATAGGCGATGCTTAGTTCGGCGGGCAGGTTTTATATCAATCGGTTCACTATTGAAACGTTTGATTCCCGTCACCATCGCCGCGACTAAATTTTCTCCTTGCAGAGCATGCACAACGATGCCCGCAACATGGATTGCTATCAGGATAAGCAGCACATCACTATTGAGTGAATGCAAGCTGGCTAGCTCGCTACTTATGTCTCGGCCCAACAAACCGTAAAGCGGGCCCTGAAAGAAGATATCGTCACTCAAAAACAGCCCACTCACTGCCTGAAAACTCAGTGAGAGCAGCAGAAGCACCACCATCCACCCCCCCAAGGGGTTGTGGCTCGCATAGCGAGGTGCACGTCGCTTGAGCAGCGCATTTGCATAAATTGCCGTATTTTTTGGCCCATAAACAAACGTACTAAAGCGGGCATAGATAGGGCCTGAAACACCCCAGATCACGCGAAATATCAATAAACCAATAATCAGGTAGCCTGCTTGGGCATGAGCCTCAATCGGAAACAAAAACGGTGCGCCATTGGTTTTCGCGGTGTAAAACGAAATGGCCACCGCTGCCAGCAGACACCAATGGAATAAGCGTACAAAGACGTCCCAAACGGCCAGCTGTTTTCTTTCATTCTGCATTACGTTGCCCTTTATCTTCTATCCATACATTTTCTCATTTCTTCAATGTTTCTGATATAACGCATTACAGAGCACAGGCGACGCGTTATACAATCAAGCAACTTTGCATTACCCGTAACGCCATCAACCTCTCGGCTGGGCTTCCAAATAGAGCTTGTCAACAAAGCGTAGAGACAGGGCTTGAGCTTTACCGAAAGACCAGCGACCATGAACAAAATTTAAAGGGAGCAGTATTCAATGACACGCAATATAGCTGATATTAGGCGCGATTATGAAGGTGGCCGCCTTGATGAAGCCCAAGCCCCCGACAATCCCTTTGTGCTGTTTGATGAGTGGTTTAGCCTAGCGCTGGAAACGGAAGGACAAGACGGTAACGCAATGACCCTTGCTACGGTAGACAGCCAGGGGCGCCCCCATGCCCGTGTCGTTCTGCTCAAGGGGTTTGATGAGCAAGGCATGGTGTTTTTCACCAACTATCATAGCCACAAAGGTAGCGAGCTGAGTAACGTACCTTTTGCGGCCATCACCTTTTGGTGGCCTTCGCTGTCACGACAAGTGCGCATCGAAGGTCCCGTAGAGCAAGTGGCACAAGAGGAGTCTGATGAGTACTTCTCAAGTCGTCCACGTGGTAGCCAGCTGGGTGCCTGGATTGCTACCCAAAGCGTTGTGATCCCCGATCGCAATTGGATCGAAGAGCGGCAAAAACGCTTTGAACAAGCCTACGAAGGACAAGATATTCCGCGTCCGAATCACTGGGGTGGCTATCGAGTTAATCCTGAAATGATAGAGTTCTGGCAGGGGCAACCCAGTCGTCTTCACGACCGCCTGCGTTTTGAGCGGCGTGACGGCGGCGACTGGAGCCGCTTCCGCTTAGCTCCTTAATCAAGCAATTCATTAAGTTAGTCGGTTCTTAATTTAGACATTTCGTCACTCGCGTTTACCCATCCCATGAATGAGCCTGCCTCTTTTGAGGCAGGCTCATCTGGGTCAGAAGCAGCCTAGTCAGGCTGGGCTCTCTAACCGGTGACGCTGCCATTCACTTTCAGGCTCGTTCAACCTGAGCACGGCATCAATCACCTGCTCTTCCATGTTATAGCGACACTTAAAGCCCAAGTGCTTCATCAAGGCGCGCATGGGATGGTTATCGACCATAATTTTGCCGATCATTTCGAGCGTGCCAATGCTGGTGCAGTAATCGATCATCTTGTTCATTAACAGGCTACCAATACCCAGCCCCTGCAAGTCGTCACGGATAATAATCGAAAACTCCGTGCGAATATTATCAGGATCATTCCATACCCGAACGACACCCAACATCTCTTTACTCCCGTCATCGTGCTGATGTTCGGCAATAAAGGCCATCTGTCGGTCGTAGTTGATATGCGACAGAATCGACAGATCACGCTGGGTTAAGTTAGATTTATTGTGGAAGTAACGAAAACGAATACTCTCCTCTGATAACTGCCGGTGGAACGTCGTAATCAGCGGAGCATCTTCCGCGCGGATGGGGCGAACCTCTACCCGCCATCCATTTGTCAGCGTTACCCATTCACGTAGCTCTTCAGGGTAAGGCATGATGGCAAAACGCGCAGGCGGCCCTAAGTCCATGGCAAAATCCACGGCTAACATCCCATCACGGTTCAGCAACAAAGGATTGAGTTCAAGCCCTCTCAAGTCGACTAAGTCAGACGCCATTTGAGACAGCTTGACCAACAGCTGGCAGAGCCGCTGGATATCTCGTTCGGGGTCGGCCGAATGCTCGCGAATCAATGAAGCCGCATGGGTCCTGCCCACCACGTCAGCGGCCAAGCTCATGTTCAGCGGCGGTAGCGCAATCTGGCGGTCCGCTAGCACGTTTACTTTATAGCCACCTATCCCAAAAACAATCAGCGGACCGAATACAGGGTCACGCGTGATCCCGGCACAGATCTGCATTGAGTGTTTACCACGCTGCATTGGCTGCAAACAGTATTCGCGAATAGCATATTGAGGGAATTTCTCGCGTACCTTGTCGCCTAGCTGACGGATCCCTTCGGCCACTTGCTCCGGCGTTTCTAAATCTTGCAGTAGACCCGCGGATATTTTATGGGGGTGCTTACGGTAACGATAAGGACGACAATTGCCCTCGTGAATGACTTTTAGCGCCTTAGGGCCTGGAAAATGATCCGCCATTGCTAAGGCATCTTCCGGCTTGCTCAAATAGACACTAGGCGCCGCTGGAATGCCATAGGCTTCCAATACTTGGGCCGTTTCGGAATGGGTCAATGTTTGTCGCCCTTCCGCTTTGGCATTTTTAATCAGCGCGCGACACTCCGCACGAATCTCTGCGCTGGTGGAAAAAGGTAAGCTAGGCGGAATTTCATGCAGCAGCGCTTGAACACGCTGATAGTCCACCATATGCATAAATGCTTTCACCGCCTTTTCCGGCGATGTATAGGTGGGTATCCCCGCCAAATTGCACACATGCCTAGCATTCAGAGCTTCTTTCAGCCCCATCCAACTCGTTAGTAAGTTACGTTTAAATGTCTTTCGATGATCAATCAGCGCCTGAGCGGTGGCCAATGAAGGCGCTAAACGAGTAGGCGCGTGAACCACCAGTACGGCATCCACATTTGGATCGGCAGTGACAATTTTTAGCGCTTCTACAAAACGCTCTGGCGTCGCGTTGCCGCCTAAATCCACTGGGTTCTCACCGGGTTTGCTCATATCTACCTGGCTTTTATGCAGCACCCGCTGGGTCTCTTCGCTAAACTCCGCCAGTTTACCGCCGGCACTTATCAGTTTATCGATCGCCAGCATGGCGGGTCCTAAGCCATTGGATACAATAGCCAATCGGTCGCCGCGAAGCGGCTTCATGCGCGATAAGGTTTCAAGCGCATCCAGCAATTCATCGTAATCATTGACGCGAACAACGCCCGCCCGGGCAAAGGCCGCGTCAAACACCACATCACGATTAGCAATACCTGGTGTGGGGGCCATACCCGAAATATCTGACTGCGGCGTTCGCCCACTCTTGATGGCGACGACCAAGCGGTTACGCGATGCATCACGCACGGAGGTCATAAAGTGCTGAGCATCCATCACGCGCTCAAGGTGCAGCAGAATCGCTTGCGCTGGAGAAAACTGATTCACATAATCAATCAAATCTGGCAGTAGAACATCAACACTGTCACCTACCGTGATCAAGTGTGAAAAGCCAACATCGCGGCCAGCAGCCCAATCGATCATGGCATTTGCCAACATGCCCGATTGCCCTAAGTAGGCCACTTTGCCCGCTTGAACTGGCTGGCTGGCATAGGAAGCATTCAGTTTCTTCCCAGGCACAATCAGCCCCATGCACTCGGGCCCTAGCACCCGGATACCCGACTCTATCGCCGACTGCAACATACGTTGCCGGATTGAGCCTTTGTTGCCCGTCTCACGATCAAGGTAGGCACCACCGGAAAGCACCAGCGCAGCTTTAACACCAAACTGCCCAAGTTTTTTGATAAGACTAGGAACACCATCGATTGGCGAACAGATAACCGCTAAATCAGGGATTTCAGGCAGTTCATTCACGGTGCGGACGCAATCCACGCCGAAGACTGTGTCATATCCTTTCAGATTGACCGCCCATATTTTCCCCCTAAAACCGCCCTCTTGGAGATTACTGAGCACTAAACCACCCAACGAGGCTGGCTTTTCAGAGGCACCGAACACGGCCACTGTGCGCGGTTCGAAAAAATGATGCAAAAAACGTGTGCTCACGAATGCGTCTCCCCTGAAATTAATAACCACTGTGTACGACTTATTGACACTGTCGCGCAAGCCCCTGAGACGATTAAGGTGGCGATATTGTCTTCGGAGCGCTTGCATGATTACTGCCTACCTTACTCACCCAGACTGCGCATTGCACCATATGGGGCCTGAGCACCCTGAAAGCCCTCAACGGCTTGAAGCGATTCGTGCGCGCCTATCTCTAGCAGGCCTTCTTCAACAAACCATGCAGGCGGATGCCAAAGAGGCGTGTGACGAGGCATTAGCAAGAGTGCACCCAACAAGGCACCTTAATGCGTTAGCAAAGTGCCTGCCGAAAGAAGGCATCGTCACCCTCGATAGCGACACAATGATGAACCCCGATAGCCTAAAATCGGCCAGAGTGGCCGCGGGAGCCGTCATTCGCGGAGTTGATCAAGTCTTTAAGCGCCAAGCTGACAACGTATTTTGCGCAGTACGGCCGCCTGGGCATCATGCAGAAGCGGCTGATGCGATGGGGTTTTGTTTCTATAACAACATTGCCGTCGGTGCGGCCCATGCAAAAGCAAAATATGGTGCTAAACGTATCGCAATACTCGATTTTGATGTTCATCAGTGCAACGGCACTATTGATATCTTCAAAAATGATCCAGAGGTACTGGTGTGCACGAGCTTCCAGTATCCGTTTTACCCCTGGCGCTATTTACGCAGTGAATGGCAAAATGTGGTCAATACGCCGCTGGAAGTAGGCACTGATAGTAAAGAGTTTAGACGCATTATCGAACGACAGTGGCTTCCCGCTCTCCATGCGTTCAAACCAGACTTAGTCATGCTTTCTGCAGGCTTTGATGCTCATCGCGACGACCCGATGGGAGATATCTGCTTAGAAGATGAGGATTTTTATTGGATAACCCACTTAGCAATGGAGATTGCAGCCCTCTATGCAGAAAACCGAGTAGTTTCAGTACTTGAGGGGGGGTATAACCCGAAAACCCTCGCTAGCGGTGCAGAAGCTCACTTAAAAGCGCTATTGGGTTTGCCCTTTACGGATGTTCCATGACGTATGCCACTCACTATTGTGAAACGTCATGCGACGGCGACCTTGATACAGAGCGTCTGTGATAACATGCGGTTTTATTGACGTTTACTCACGTGGCTTTTTATGACCGCTACTACTGAAGAGCATGCTGCGCTGCGCATAGCCTCTGGGCGAAAGCCCTTTGTCGAACCTTTACGCCTGGGGGAACGTTTAAAACAGATTCGCCTTGCTAACCAGTGGACATTGGAAGACGTCAGCCAGCGCACAGGCTTAGCACGTTCAACACTCTCCAAGATCGAAAATGACCAAGTGTCGCCTACGTTCAGTGTGGTTCAAAAACTTATTACCGGCCTGAACATCGACCTGCCCCAGCTATTTACGCCGCCGAAGCGTGAGCGCTATACCATGGGGCGTAGAGATCTTACCCGTAAGGGCAAGGGCCAAGTGCACCCTACCCCTACCTACGAGCATGAGCTGCTCGGACATCAGCTTGCTCAAAAGCGCATGATTCCTTTTAAGACCATTGTTAGAGCACGCAGCTTTGATGAGTACCATCAGTGGGTTCGACACGACGGTGAAGAGTTTTTGATGATTTTAGAAGGCGATATTTTGTTATACACAGAATTTTATGCGCCACTCATGCTCGCCGAAGGCGATAGTATTTATTTTGATAGCGACATGGGGCACGCCCTGGTTTCTACCAGCCCAGAAGATGCGGTCGTGCTTTCTGTTTGCACACGGGGCGACTCGGTCTAACGCCCAGATTTCGTATCGCTCAAAATAACCGCAAAAATAGCTATAAACAGTTTGTGGGCTTAGGAAGGCCAGCGATGCGAGCAATACGCTTTGGTGGACTCCCCGGAAACAGCGTCATTAAATAAATCGAATTCCCCTTCTCATCACCCAGCGCCTGTTTTGTGGCTTTCACTAAGGGCCGCATTGCGGGTGCCATTTCATATCGAGTATAAAACTCGCGCACCAGCTGAATAATTTCCCAGTGTTTTTCTGTAAGAGTTAACCCTTCATCCTCAGCGAGCAACTGAGCAACCTCACCGCTCCACTGATCCTGCTTAACTAGATACCCCTCAGGATCTAGTTGGATCTTTTGCGACGAATCAAGATAACGGTATAAACTTTGATTACTCATATTCAATACCAGGAAATGATCTTTTCATTTTGCTCGGTCAACTTAATAAAGCCGTCCATTTCTATCAAAGGCAGCCCATGGCTGGTGGCAACAGAGTGAACCCCTCTCGAAATAGCATCTTCAGCTAGCAAAAAAATCGACGCTGTATTGGCTGCCCAACCTTGCCATTCAGGATAGAGCGCAGCCTGCACGCCGTCTTCTATCAGCACAACAGAATCGCCATTGCTGAGTGCGTTGAGCATTTGCACAGCAGCATCGCTATGGGGAGGTTTATTCAGAATATGCAGCATAGTTATTGGCTACTCTGCTAAAAATTGAGCGCAAAATTAAAAATTAAGAACATAATTATAACGCTGGAACAGGTCTGGCACGTCTGAAGCCGGGACTAGGGTAACTCCCTCAACCAGCTGATCAGTGGCTATATTGAAGGCTTGTAGGGTCTCGGTAGGGACTAATAGGTTTTCTATATCGTACATTTCTAACATATTAATTGTCGGTAGCGTGGCTTTTTGGCCTGGCGCGCCAACCTGTTGCTCTTTGAGTAACGCGAATATCCCCTGCCCTAAAAACAGCAGATCAACCGCTTGCCCAAAGGCAGCAGACACTAGCGCAACATCCAGCCCTTCCCGCAACTCATTTGAGCTATAGGGCGCATGTCGTATAACGATAAGTCGCTCATTTGCTTCAGCCATCTTAGTCCTACCTATCTACTCCGGTCGCCCTGTTTTCAGCCCTGTTCTCACTACTAAGCAAACGTAATAAAACGATCACAGCGCTGCTGTAGCTCAAGCAGTTGCCCTAGCCCCGTTAATTCAAAGGGTGGCTCAAGATTGAAGTTCACTTGCCCGTGCCGCTTTGCCTCTGCTTCACTCACCACACCACGGCGTAACGCCGCCGCGACGCATACATCTAATCCCACCCCGTGCTGATGATGCAGGTCAACCCAAGCGTCTCGCATATTGAGCTCATCCTGTGGAGGAGTCATTAGTCGAGAGGCATTATGAACGCCATCTTGATAGAAAAAAACGCCCTTGATGTGGTGTCCTTCATTTAGCACTGCTTGGGCAAATCGCAGCGCGGAATGAGGGGCGGCACTACTATACGGCGCCCCCATGACCAATAAGCCATACTCCATCGGATTATCTCGATACAGTCCGCCCTAAAAAAAACAGACCCTAGCAAGTAGGGTCTGTCGCGATAGTACTGCAGGGGTTGATCAGTCGTTGCTCATAATGCCTAAAATCGAGAGCAGACTGATGAACAGGTTATAAATGGAAACATAAAGCGTAATAGTTGCGAGAATGTAGTTGGTCTCTCCCGCCCGGTGAACAATTTCACTGGTTTGGTAGAGGATCGCCGCTGATGCAAACAGCACAAAACCAGCGGAAACCATCAATGAAAGCGCAGGAATGTTGAAGATCAGCCCGGCTACCATGGCCAAAATCAACACAATGGCACCAGCCATTAGGAAATTACCTAAAAAGCTGAAGTCTTTCTTGGTGGTTAATGCAACCGCAGAAAGGCCGATAAACGTCAAGCCAGTCATTGCCAATGCATTCATTATCAAAGCGCCACCGTTAGGCAACGTAAGATAGGCGGAAATGATTGGGCCAAGCGTGAAGCCCATAAATCCAGTGAATGCAAAAGTCGCCAACAAGCCAGCTGCCGAATTGGCCGTTTTGTGAACCAGGAACATCAGCCCGTATGCACCGATAAAGAACACAAAAATGTTCATTTGTTGGATGCCCATTGCGACAGAGGCACCAGCGGTGACCGCAGAGAATAGCAATGTCATGGCCAATAGCGCGTAGGTGTTACGCAGAACTTTATTAGCGCTAACACTACTTACTTCGCTGCGCGTTTGCGCTCTCGCCGTGTTCGAATCGTTAAAAGCCATTTATCTATGCTCCCTAATGGTAATACTAACAACGGACAAGGATGCCGTTACCAAGTTCCAGACGCAAGTATTTGTCTTCCACGCAAACAACTGCTTTTTAAGGCACTTGCTCCTCAAGCGTTGACTATGCTTAACATTCCACACCACTTTGGACATAGAAATGCGCTATAAAATTCCCCTGACCGTACCAAATTTGGCGTGATTATCTTCGCTTCTTCTGCTTACAGCTTCACTGCTGGCGGTGAAACGTTATCGTCGTCTTCTTCCTTGTGAGGTAAATGCTGCATTGTCGCTGCTTGACGCGCATCCTGAGCGTTATAGAGACGTGCATCGATCACGTTCAGCACCGCCAACTGTGCAAATAGCACGGCAAAACAAATGATCAGACCTTTTAACATGGCACTGTTCCTTAGGGGGCTAACAACTTAGAGGGCAAACAACATCGTCGTTGGTAGCGAATAATAGTCCTCGGCGGAAAGAAAGCAACGGGGTTTGGTAAAATCACCATTTGCCCTATCAATTTACGCTAACAATCCGCAAATTCTTCAGTATCAATATCAGCTTGTTGCGTGTCGCTATAACGAGCGCCAGCAACTTGGCTCGGCAACAGCATACCGTTGAGCTGAGTCACTGTTGCGTCATCCAACACGACCGTTTCAGCGCGTAAGTTCTCGCGTATATGCGTCACTGAGCAGGAACCAGGAATAGGCACAATATGATGGCCCTGGGCGTTTAACCAAGCTAGCGCCAGCTGTGCGGGTGAGATCTCAAGACGCCTAGCCATTGTTTTAACGTCATCCAACAAAGCTATATTGTGAGGTAAATTGTCTTTACTAAAGCGGGGCATTCCGGCGCGCATATCCCCTGTCGAAAACTGGGTACTTTCTTCCACTGCCCCCGTCAAAAAACCGCGCCCAAGTGGGCTGAACGCCACTAAGGCAGCACCGAGCTCCGCACATGCATCCTTCAGAGCAATGTCGGGATTACGTGTCCAGAGTGAGTATTCTGACTGTACTGCTGCGACTGGATATTCCGCATTACCTTTACGAAATGTTTCTGCCGATACCTCAGATAAGCCAACCGCACCAATTTTACCCTCTTCCACTAGTCGGCCCAGCGCCCCAACACTCTCTTCAATAGGAACACTACGATCTAGGCGATGCAGGTAGTAAATATCCAAATAATCCGTTTTCAGTCGTGACAGACTCTCTTCACACTGGCGACGCAATGTGTCAGGGCGACCATCGATAATGCGCTTCCCTGTTTCAGCGTCCAATGCCATTCCACACTTGCTGGCGAGAAACAGCTGGTACCTTTTTGTTTTTAAAGCGAGCCCCAACAACCGCTCATTTGCTGTTCCACCATAGAGCGTCGCCGTATCAAAATGGCGGTATCCCATCTCAAAGGCTTCTTCCAATACCCGAAGCGCCTCTGTTTCTGGCACATACTGCCCATAGCCATGGGAAAGATTCATGCATCCCAAGCCAATACGAGGAGACGAGACACCGTTTAATCGGTCAAAGAACGCGGACATAGCAACCTCTGAGGTGATTGACGTTAATTAGATAGTAGTGCGCTAGTGTTATGCGTTTTACCCTGGCTACAAACCTGCGACTGCAGCCAGTCAGGCAATCGGTGTTCAAGATAATAACGCGGCCGCCACGGAGGCCCCTCTATAAAGCCCACATGGCCACCCGAGGCATGAAGCTCCAGGGTGACATAGCTTGGCAGAGTTTCCGCATTAGGAACGCTCTGTGGGTAGATAAAAGGGTCATCTAGTGCATGCACAATGAGCGTTGGAATACGAAGGTGCTCCACGAAGAAAGCACTGCTACAGCGGTGGTAATAGTCATCGGCGCTTTCAAAGCCATGCAGTGGCGCAGTAACGCGGCCATCGAAGTCCCAAAACGTCTTCATACCTTGTAATGCTTCAAGCGCCGCTAAACGCGCCAGTTCTTCCCTTCGCCCTTGGCGTACAAACGCCTGCTGCTTATGTTCAACATACTGGCGCAGGTCTCGCAGGAAGCGGGCCTGATAAATCCTGGAGAAGCCTTTACTTATTCGGTCTGCGCAGTGGTCCAGCCGAAACGGTACCGATACCGCTGCCGCGGCCTTCAACGGCGTATTGCCACCCTCTTCACCCAAATACTTAAGCAACACATTGCCACCCAATGAGTAACCAATCGCGGCAAACAATTTGTTTGGATAGCGTAACGTTAGTTGCTTAACCACATCCGCCAAGTCCTCACTCGCGCCAGAGTGATATCCCCTGGCGCGATGGTTTGGCTCACCAGAGCAGCCACGCCAATTGACAGCCACGCTCGACCAGCCGCGCGCCGCTAACGCTTGTTGTTGCCCTAGTATATACAGTGAAGAAGAGCTGCCAGTTAGGCCATGAAGCAGCAGTACGCAATTCGCCGACTCACCCTCAGGGCCATACCAATCAAGATCGATAAAATCACCATCTTGAAGCGTCATTCGCTCACGCCGACGTTGTAATTGAGGCGATGTCCGCCATAGCGGGCTATAGAGCGTTTGCAAATGTCCGCCAGGCAGCCAGCGCGAAGATCGAAATGGAGGCATAGGTGAAGACAGGGTTGAAGACGAGCTTGAAGACATGGAGGAAAAGCGCCAGCAAAAAACAGCTGAATAGCTTAGCAAAATTTGTAAGCAGATTTGGTTGTGGCAGAAATATCGCCTTGGATATCAGCCTTGGGGCTGACACAGGCCCGCCTAAAGCAGTCGCCCCTTGTATGCAGCGTTTTCATAGATGCGACAATACGCCATGCATCACTGGATACTTTCAACTTACGTCGCAGAGTGGTTTCAACTACTATTATTAGTCAATTACCTCCGGCTGAAGCCGGAGGCTTGTAAAAGCAAGCCCGGTTGACCAGGGAAAGCGGTAGCCAACCCGCTACGTTGATAACAGGTCGCCAAGACTCACCGCCAAATGCTTCCTCAGTTTGGCGCTCTGAAAGGTCAGGATCATGCTGGCGCAGGGTAAAACGCCGAAGGTCTTGATCGCTGCCGATAGCCATATCGTTGGCAGGAGCCGGTTATCAACCTTCCCGAGGGGAGACGGGGCGAAAGCCCTGCGACACCAGGCCCGTAAGGGCATTGATTAGGAGGAAATCGCATGGCGGTTTTCGTATGGGATAAACACAAGCGGCCACTGATGCCGTGCAGCGAAAAGCGCGCCCGGTTGCTGTTGGCGCGTGGTCGTGCCGTGGTACATAAGCGCTATCCGTTCACGATCCGGCTGAAAGATCGGGTGGGTGGTGACACGCAACCGCTTCGCCTGGGCATCGACCCTGGCAGCAAAACGACCGGGCTGGCGTTGATGCGTGAAACGGACAGCACCGAATCAGACGGCCCGCAACGGCATGTATTGTGCTTATTTGACCTGGTGCATCGTGGCTATCAGATCAAGAAGTCACTGGAGCAGCGCCGTGGCTTTCGGCGGCGTCGCCGGTCAAAGAATCTGCGTTATCGCGCCCCGCGCTTCAACAATCGCACCAAGCCCAAAGGCTGGCTGGCCCCCAGCCTGCAACATCGAGTGGATACGGTCATGGCCTGGGTAGAACGACTCAGCAAGCTAGCCCCCGTCACGGCCATCAGCCAGGAGTTGGTGCGCTTTGATACCCAGAAGCTCGACAACCCGGAGATTAGCGGGGTCGAGTACCAGCAAGGTACTTTGCTGGGCTACGAGGTACGCGAGTACCTGCTGGCAAAATGGGGCCGTGAGTGTGCCTATTGTGGCACCGGCGACACACCGCTGGAGATTGAGCATGTGGTGCCGCGTTCACGCGGTGGTTCCAACCGGGTCAGCAACTTGACCCTTAGCTGCCACCCCTGCAATCAGGCTAAGGGTTCGCTGCCGTTGGCGGACTTTTTCTCCCGTGACAAGGGGCTGAGAAAACGCCTCAAGGCTAACGGCTTATCAGCGGACGCACGGCTGGAGCGGGTACAACGCCAGCTCAAGCAACCGCTGCGCGATGCCAGTGCGGTTAATGCCACGCGCTGGGCACTGTTTAATGCGCTTAAAACGACGGGACTGCCGGTGGCAGTCGCCAGCGGTGGTCGCACTAAATACAACCGTCAGCGACTCGGCATTCCTAAGACTCACGCCCTGGATGCGGCTTGTGTGGGCGCTTTCGGCTGGTTGCACGACTGGACAGCCTCGACGCTAACGATCAAATGCACCGGGCGCGGCAACTACCAGCGCACCCGCTTGACGAAATATGGTTTTCCGCGTGGCTATCTGATGCGCCAGAAGCAGGTGCGGGGCTTTCAAACCGGCGACATAGTGAAAGCCGTGGTGCCTAGCGGCAAAAAGGCCGGTACCTATACGGGCCGCGTCGCGGTGCGCAAAACCGGCAGTTTCAATATCCAGACCGACCAGGGTGCCGTGCAGGGCATTTCGCACAAACACTGCACCGTGATACAACGCGGTGATGGCTACGGCTATCACCTCACCCCGACTATTCACCAACTAAAAGGAGGAGCGGGACAGGCGGTGGCGTAACCGAGTCGCTCTGCGAGCGACGCGCTATCCCTCCCGGCACTAGAAGTACCGGGTATCCCGCGCAAAATCTGATGATTAAAGAAATATATCCATAGCCTTTAAGAATATAGCTCCTGCGACAACTACTGATTTTCAATACTTTCATGCCACACGATCTAGGAGGTCGCCATGGAATTAGATCCTCTGTTGCTTTCAAGGCTACAGTTCGCTTTTGTTGTCTCTTTTCATGCCATTTTTCCGGTGTTTACTATCGGTTTGGCTTCCTACATCGCACTACTGCATGGCCTATTCTACAAAACGGAAAATCCCGCTTGGGATCGCTTAGCGCTGTTCTGGACAAAAGTGTTTGCCGTTGTGTTTGGCATGGGCGTTGTATCAGGCATTGTGATGTCGTTTCAGTTTGGTACTAACTGGAGCAACTTTGCCTACGCCACATCTAACTTCTTAGGCCCTGTCCTCAGCTATGAGGTAGTAACGGCCTTTTTCCTAGAAGCCGCTTTTCTAGGTGTGCTGTTATTTGGCCGCAATAAAGTACCTGAAGGTGTGCATTTATTTGCTGCCATCATGGTTGCTGTAGGCACGTTTATATCTTCTTTCTGGATACTTTCTGCCAACAGTTGGATGCAAACCCCGGTAGGTTACGAGCTCATCGACGGTCGGTTCCATATCACTTCCTGGATGGAAGCACTCTTTAACCCCTCCTTCTGGTATCGCTTTGTTCACATGGGCATGGCTTCCTTCCTAACCGGCGGGTTCGTCGTTGCAGGGGTTAGCGCCTGGTTCTTACTACGCAAGCGTGATGTTGAAGCTAACAAAAAAGCGCTATCCATGTGTTTGTGGTTACTGCTGATATTAGCGCCTGCGCAAGCGGTAGTCGGCGATTTTCACGGTCTGAACACCTTGGAGCACCAGCCAACGAAAGTAGCTGCCATGGAGGGTAACTGGGAAACGCAAACCAATGTGCCGCTTCTGCTTTTTGCTATCCCCGATAAAGAAGCCCAGACCAATCATTTTGAAATTGGCATCCCCAACCTTGCCAGCTTGATTCTGACGCACCATGTCGATGGTGAAGTTCCCGGGCTTAACGCAGTACCAATAGAAGAGCAGCCTCCTGTCATCATTGTATTCTGGGCTTTCCGCGTCATGGTAGGCATTGGCGTGCTGATGATTGCTGTTGCGCTGACCGGGTTGTTTCTGCGTCGTAAGGGGCGTGTCTATGAAAACCCACTTTTCTTAAAAACGCTTACCGTCATGATTGCATCCCCCTTCCTCGCGGTTCTGGGTGGCTGGATTGTTACCGAATCAGGACGTGCGCCTTGGTTAGTGTATGGCGTCATGACACACGCGGAAGGCTTAACGCCGTCCCTTACTGGCGGCATGGCACTGTTTACCTTGATTGGCTATATCGCGGTTTACAGCGTGGTATTTTTCACCGGTATTTATTATCTAACGCGAGTTGTGCGCAATGGCATGAAAGTAGAAACACAGTCTGAAGTTGGAGGCGAGGTTGAACGCCCGAAACGCCCCCTATCCGCAGCACACACCCCCTTTGATGATGACTTGGAAGGAGCCAACACATGAGTATTGATCTTTCACTCATCTGGGCTGCCATTATTGGCTTTGGCGTCATTATGTATGTCTTAATGGATGGCTTCGATCTAGGGTTGGGAATTTTGTTTCCCTTCGCTCCTGATGAAGAGTCACGCGATGTGATGATGAACTCTGTTGCTCCCGTGTGGGATGGCAATGAGACGTGGTTAGTGCTGGGCGGTGCTGGGCTGCTCGGCGCCTTTCCTTTAGTTTATTCCGTGTTTTTGCCCGCGCTCTATATCGGTGTTTTCCTAATGCTGGCTGGCTTGATTTTTCGCGGCATCTCATTCGAGTTTCGCTTCAAGTCTAAGAAAAACCGCCGTTGGTGGAACCGCGCATTTTGTTGGGGTTCTGCCATTGCCACCTTCGCTCAAGGCGCAGTCGTCGGCGCTTACATCCAAGGGTTTGCTGTCGAAGACTTTCGCTATGTCGGTGGCGCACTGGATTGGTTGACACCCTTTACTGTATTGACGGGGATTGGACTAATGGCGGGCTACGCATTGCTTGGTTCTACGTGGCTGATCCTGAAGTCAGAAGACCATGTCCAGCAGTGGGCCTATCGCATCACACCAAAATTACTCTTAGCGGTATTGGTGGTATTTGGCA
The DNA here is from genome assembly GCF_014897805.1 of Halomonas sp. 3F2F. Classification (NCBI taxonomy): domain Bacteria; kingdom Pseudomonadati; phylum Pseudomonadota; class Gammaproteobacteria; order Oceanospirillales; family Halomonadaceae; genus Halomonas; species Halomonas sp. 3F2F. Next base: position 97,326 of record NZ_JABUZE010000032.1, on the reverse strand, counting down.
TTGTTAGCCTGTGGACACCGCTGGTTAGTCCAGAAGTGCGTGACCGCTGGATGAACCAGATCCACCTAATTTGGCTGTTCCCTATTCTCGCCATGGTCTGCGCTGGCACTCTTTATCGTGCCGTAAAACGCCAGCAGGAAGGCTTACCGTTTGTCGCAACATTGGGCCTATTTATCTTTACCTACCTAGGCCTCATTGCCAGTAAATGGCCGGTTATCGTACCGCCCAACTATACAATTTGGGATGCCGCTTCTGCACCGGAGTCGCAATTGTTTTTGCTGATCGGCGTGCTGATTGTTATCCCTATCGTGTTGGCCTACACTGCCTGGTCTTACTGGGTATTTCGCGGCAAGGTAAAAGTGGGCGAAGGGTACCATTGAGGCTTTAGCAGTTAATCTGTTGATTGCTTGTCACAAAAAAGAAGGGTGCCATTTGGGCACCCTTCTTTTTATTACTGGGTAAGCGGAGAAAATGGTTGATGTGTCCTTGCCACAGGCCCTTATCGTCCAGGTGATCAACGGATAATATGGTTGACGAAGCCGCGTGAGGAGGTCATATCCTCAAAAGCATCATTCTCTTGATATTTAAGATGGGCTGTTTAGTGATCGTACCTGCCGAAGCAAATAAAGCATTGTCAATTGTTCAGAAGCGGCTAGCAAAATCACTGGTGGCTGTCTATCTCCATGGCTCGGCTGTGGCTGGTGAGCTTCGCCCCCGCAGCGACGTAGATTTGCTTGTGGTCATTGACCAACCGATGACATCCGAGGTTCGAAGATGCCTTACTTCCGAGTTAATGGAGATATCTGGGCGATACCCTTTTGATCCGGATGGACGCCACCCTCTTGAAGTGATTGTCTTTTTGCGCTCAGATCTTGCTGAGCCGCTCTATCCTGCGCGAAGCGAATTCATTTACGGTGAGTGGTTGCGTCATGAGTACGAGGCGGGTGAAGGTTCCGAGCCTGCCTGTGATCCAGAGCTTACCCTGGTGCTGGCCCAATCACGGCAGGAAGCGAAACCTCTAATCGGACCGAACGCAAACGAGCTTCTACCAGCTATTCCAAAATCTGATATACGTCGTGCAATCAAGGATGTTCTGCCAGCTTTAATCGAAATGCTACAGGGGGATGAGCGCAACGTCCTGTTAACTTTGGCGCGTATGTGGCGGACATCAGTTACCGGTGAGTTTGTCTCTAAGGATGTTGCTGCCGATTGGGCAGTTACTTGGCTACCGGCTGAACAAGCGGATGTTTTAGTCGATGCGCGGGAGGCTTACTTGAGCGGATGTGAAAGTGATTGGCGAAATCGCCAGCAAGAACTCCAACACACGGTAAAATCCCTGCACGATCATGTCTTAGCGAATCTATGAAAAGCTCTTCGTGTACCACGATGCGTCCATAACACAAGCCTCTCATGTCCAAAATGCCCGACAACATCCTGCACCTGCCGGAGTACCAGGTGCTGGGTTACACATCTACCGATGACGAAATGCACTTCCAGATAGACGCGCCCGATCCCATGGCCTGCGAGGAATGCGGGGTGCAGGGAGAGTTCGTGCGGTTCGGCAAGCGTGATGTTCCCTATCGTGATCTGCCCATCCACGGTAAGCGAGTCACCCTGTGGGTGGTCCGCCGCCGGTACACCTGTCGGGCCTGCGAGACTACCTTCAGGCCCCCCAGCTACCGGAGGTAGTGGACGGCTTCCGCATGACGCTTCGGCTGCATGAATACGTGGAGAAGGAGTCCTTTAACCACCCCTACACCTTCGTGGCGCACCAAACCGGGCTAGACGAGAAGACGGTACGGGATATTTTCAACGCCCGCGCCGAGTTCCTGGGCCGCTGGTACCGCTTCGAGACGCCCCGCATTCTGGGCATCGATGAGCTATACCTGAACAAGCGCTACCGCTGCATCCTGACCAACATCGAGGAGAAGACCCTGCTCGATCTGCTAGCCACCCGCCGTCAGGACGTGGCGACCACCTTCCTGATGAAGATGAAGGACCGGCAGAAGGTCGAGATCGTCAGCATGGACATGTGGAACCCCTACCGGGCAGCGGTCAAGGCGGTGCTGCCACAGGCCTGCATCGTGGTCGATAAGTTCCATGTGGTGCGTATGGCCAACGATGCTCTGGAGAAAGTGCGCAAGGGGCTCAGGACAGAGCTGAAAACCGCCCAGATCCGTACCCTCAAGGGAGATCGGAAAATCCTGCTGAAGCGCGCTCACGAGGTCTCAGACCGGGAACGGCTGATCATGGAAACATGGACAGGCGCGTTTCCCCAATTGCTGGCCGCCTACGAGCACAAGGAGCGCTTCTACCGTATATGGGACGCCACCACACGACCGCAGGCAGAAGCTGCCCTCGATGAGTGGATCGACTCTATCCCGAAGGGCCAGAAGGAAATCTGGAGCGATCTGGTCAGGGCAGTGGGTAACTGGCGCGAAGAGATCATAACCTACTTCGAGACGGATATGCCCGTCACCAACGCCTACACGGAGTCCATCAACCGATTGGCCAAGGACAAGAACCGTGAGGGGCGTGGATACTCCTTCGAGGCGATGCGGGCACGAATGCTCTATACCACGAAGCACAAGAAGAAGGCACCGACTGCGAAAGTCTCTCCGTTCTATAAGAAAACTATTGGTTATGGACTGCCGGACTTCGCAGAAGAACTCAACTACGGGGTCGATCTATCAACCATCTGAGCGTGGTATCAGGTTGGTGGGTGGAATGTGCCCATCAACCATCTTTTCCGCTTACCCCATCTTTTAAGGTATACACCTGGAACCAGAACGGCTGCGTCGTGTGTTCTGCGACGTCCTCAATCGAGCAAATCGACATGGTCGACAGCGTAAACGGCACACCAAATTTTTCAGCCGCCCGTGCTGCTTTAATTTCGCCATCTGCCGCTTGCATTCCCGTTAGCCCTACGGGCGCAAGCGCAACCGGCATAGCCACATCTTCGCCCAGCATAGAACTTCACGTAGAACGCCCTGACATATAGACCGCAACACGCCGTTTTAAATGAATATGCTGGAAGTCGCTGGTATTTTCACGAAAGGTTTGCTCTGTCCAACAGCCCGACTCGGCGTAGTCATAAAACATTTTTGGTGTACGGCGGGCGTAATGGCGACGAAGATTTTCAATGTTGGTATAGATCGGCATAACACATCCCTAATAGATATTGTTCTCATTAGCATCTAGAACAGACGATCTCTATGTTGTTCTTCAATACTGCACAAGTAAACGCCCTGTTTCGCTCTCTTTACTCATCAAACTATTTCAGCATAACCAGTAGAGATTTGCGGAAATGGCAGGGCATTAAAAGGAAACAAGTTACTCGGTGAACGCCAATACCTGCTCCAACAGAGCACGCTTACGCGGCAGTAAACTCACTTCTAACCCTAACGGTCGGAATACACGATTCTTAACCTCTAGGGTGACATTATTTTTATCGCCCTCCAGATCCGACAACGTTCGTCGACTGATGCCCACCAAGGCGGCATAACGTGTTTGGTTTAACCCCAGCACATCGCGGCGTAACGCACGCAATAACGCTCCGTCGGTGATTTCCCCCGCATAGAAGCGTTTCAACAGAGTCACCAGGGCCTCTTCGCGATCATCAGAATAGCGCTTCATAGCAACCCCCAGCGCTTGAGTCGAGTATTGATAGTGCGTAGGCCGACTGCAGGCATATCAAGGATTCGGGGTGGAACTCCACGGGCAGCCAAGCGTTCATCGACGCCCTCTAGCTTCAATGCAAGCGCACGAAGCTCTTCCATCACTCGCGCTGGATCGACAACGTCTGCCAGGGTGTCGGCAATTCCTCGCCAATCGTACTCCCCGCCAACTTCCAGGGGTGTTCCCCATTGCGTTGTTCGTGTCACCCCCTCGGGGTCAGCCTTCATGGGCGCGAAGTCATATACAGGGGCAAGCCCAATGCCTTCGGGGCGCTTCAATAACGCCGTATTCCGGCCATGATTGTCAGAGTTGCCGAAAGCGATATTCAACAAATCACGCTTAATCCACTCCAAAACAAAGCGCTCACCCTCGAAAACGGCGCCTTGTTCTTGCACGCGATATTGAGCCCTCAGCAAACTAATCAGTTGGCGGATTGTTTCGCCATGATGCAGGAAAGTGCCCGGTGCGGCGCCTACCAAGGAGTAGACTGACTCCAGGCCATAGCGAACCCAAGTGCCGTCGAGGTACTGCATGTCGAAACGGGGTAACCACAGGGATGGGTAACGCTCGCCCTCCACCAAACGCATCTGTTCGGTATCTATCGTGGCCACCCCTAACGATGCAAGCTCCTGATAATAATGATATTCAGCTCTCAAGATGTTGCAATCGTCAACTGAACGTCTACCGCGCGGAAATTTCACCAGCATGGGTAGGTCAGGTCGATGGTTTTCATCCTGCCAGGTATCAATCCAAACGTGGTCGTCGTTCGTCAATCTGAGCAGCAATTTTGGCGCTTCACCGCCAGCCCCAGTGGCACCGCCACTGGCCGCCCCCATCTGCTGGGCATACTCTAAAAAGTCCACCTGACGCTCTACAACGCTTTGCAGCGGAAACCGTCGCTCCTCTAAGGCTTTCTTTACGGAGAGATCAGGCAATGATTCTTTGATTCGTAAGTTGCCGACCGGCGCGATAGTGCCACGTGCCAGTAATTCAGCATCCTGTTGCCCAATCGGTAAATCGTGAAGCCCTAGATAATCCACCCAAAAACGCCGGCTAGCTCCCGCCGGCATAATGTCTTCCAAGAAACCGAACCAGTGTGGCGACTCATGAGTCAGCATTAACTCGATAGGCAACCGCATACTGCAAGCGTGCAGGTCATCTTGAAATAGCCACTCAACGGCATAGTCAGTCGCATAGCGCAGCCGAGACTCCCCGCGAGTACCCTGCTCAGGGTTAGGCAACGACAATTCAGCCGCATCATGCCACGCTTGTTCAAAATGAACCTGTATCGTTAACTTCACGAATCACCCATGTCGAAAGCCGCTGATGTACGAAATTATTAATGCGCAGCAAAATGCTCAAAAATTCTTCCGCCGATTACTTATGAGCAGTTTAGCGCACATAATAACTACAACAAAGAATTAATGAGCATTATAGTGCACACTGAATTATCCACACGAGCGCCATATTGGAGCCTAATGTGAATATTACCCATTTAGAGCATGTGTTTATCGCGCTGCTGATTCAAATGGCTCTACTTCCTTTTGCAAACGCAAGAGTCACCGGTGCCATCGCGATAGCACTGTTGCTTGGACGTGAGATTGCACAACATGAATACAGGTTAGCCGTTCAACGTGGCTGGGAATGGGGGCAAACATTACCGGTGGGCATCTTTGAAGGTGTTTGGCGCGGCTGGACGCTGGATTCAGTGTTAGACGTTGTTTTACCTGCCCTGGCATGCACAGTAGTGGCCATTACGATCAAAATCATAAAGCCAAACGGCTAAATCGCGAAAGCTAAGCGTCTAAGAACGACAAAAGGCCCTGACTCCTCAGAAGCTTTTAACAAGCCTTTATAAAGCACTTTACCTATTACGCGAATCATGCAAAATTGCTTAATCAACACCTTATATAAAAACGAAAAAAGGAAAGTCTATGCCCCGCAGTCACATAGGAATAGCAACGGCGCTTACATCACTGCTATTTGCCATTCCAGCCTACTCCGACGACCCACTTCGCCTCGCTGTTGATGTTCCCTTTGAGCCTTTTGAGTATCGCTTGCCCGACGGCACCCTAACAGGCTTCGAGGTGGAACTGGGTGAAGAAGTATGTCGACGCATCGAGCGTGAGTGCGAATGGGTAGAGCAAGGCTGGGACGGCATCATCCCCGGCTTATTAGCACGCAAGTACGACGCCATCATGTCCTCAATGGCAATCACCGATGCGCGCCGCGCACAAGTGCTGTTCTCAGAACCCTACTACAGCAACCCTAGCGTCTGGGTGACTCAGGAAGGCAACGAGATCGATATTGAAGATCGCGACGCCCTTGAGGGTATATCGGTAGGCGTTCAACGTGGCACCATCCGCGATGAATACATCACCGACACCTATGGCGATCTCGTTGACGTACGGCGCTATGCAACAGGCGAAGATCTCGCGGTAGATATTAGAACAGGTCGCTTAGACGCAGCTTTTATGTATTACCCACTAGCGCTGTCATCGCTTGAAGTTAACGCTGAAGGCAGTGGGATTGTTACCAGCTCGCCGCTGATCCGCGAGCCCAAGCACTATTTCGGACATGGCGTGGCGGCAGCCTTCCATCCTCGCAATGAAGCCCTGGCGGAGCAGTTCAATGAGGCACTGCGAGAAATCAAGCAAGACGGTACCTATGACGAGCTAATGAACAAATACGTCGACTACGACATCAAGATCTAAGACTGTCACTATCTCGCCAACTATACCCCCAGGGATAACACGCTACGCTCACCCCTGGGGTTGTTGTATTAAGTAGAGAACAATCTAAATCTAATTCCGTGACAGTGCTTCATTAAGAATGGGGACTTGTACTCTACTCAGTCCAGCTAATCGCCACGTCTCAACGGGCTCGCTGCCTTCTTCCTCCTGAATTGAGCCCCAAGCCACTCGAATCGACGTTGTATAAACAGCCCCGTCTCCCATCACAATATTCGCGTCAATTAAATACCGCCGCTTCTGCTCTTGCATGACGTCATCATCAAAATCCGAGGTTACTTCAATCTCCGCAATACCCGCATCGTTACATGCTTCATGGAAGATAGAAAATTTCTCTTCATAATAGAGATCTGGTTCAATTTTCCGTTGATGCATCCCAAGGTGCCTTTCTATATCGCCATCACAGATTGCTTGAACAACGAGCTCAAGGTAATCCCCCCATTTTTAGAGGGCTTCAAAAGTAGGCCTCAGGCCATCATGGCCAACTTCTGTTGAGGAGTGATTCCTCCGAGTCCCATATTGGGTCGTTCGTGATTGTAGTGCCAGAGCCAGCGAGTAGCATAACCTTGGACTTCTTCGGTGCTGTCGAACAGATACTGGGCCAGCCAATCGTAACGCACCGTTCGGTTGTAGCGTTCGATATAGGCATTCTGCTGGGGCTTGCCGGGCTGGATAAACGCCAACACAATGCCTTGGTTTTTCGCCCAGTTCGCCAGCTTGCCGCTGATGTATTCAGGGCCGTAGTACTTGCTGAATAAGCAGGTTGGAGCCAGCCATCTGTACCAAAATCTCTGATGCCAATCAGTGGATTTAGGAGATGTACACATGGCTGACAACTTAAAGAATAGCTCTGTGAAAGTGATGATCGCCATCGACATTGCCAAAACGTCCCATGATGCTGTCATTTTATGGCCGTCAGGTCGTACCAAAACGTTTAAGCTCCCTAACACGTTAGTGGGTTATCAGAACCTCATTAATGCAGCAGAAGTACCTGCTGAAGACATTCTGGTGGCCTTTGAGCCAACGGCTGACTTTCATCGGAATATTGCCTATTGGTTAAGGTCTCAAGGCGCCTTGTGCCATATGGTGTCGTCTTTAGCCTGCGCCAGAGCGCGTGAAATGTTGTTTAAAAGCTGGGATAAAAACGACAAGAAAGACGCGCGGGTTATCATGTACTTGATGCAGCAGGGCATGATGCAACCATTTTACGATCCGTTAGTGAATGAAATGTTAGATATTCAGGAGCTTGCGAATACGTATTATCAAATCTCACTCGCTAGATCCCGCTGTCAACATAGTTTATTCAATCATTACCTCACTCTCTTTTTTCCAGAAATGGAGCGTTTTTTTAACAGCACCCGTGCCGTGTGGTTTTGCCGCTTCTTGCTGAAATTCCCTACCCCACAAAGTATCACGCGCTATAAAAAAACGACCTTCGTGCAACGTGCTTGGGAGGTAGTGGGGAGGAAGGTGGCCAAGCAGCGCTTTTTAGAAGAGGTTTATGAAGTGGCGGAGCAGTCGATAGCGTTACCCGTACCGCTTAATAGCCCAGCAATTGCCACCTTCAAATTGCAGGTCAGGCGTTATCTGAAGCTAACCGAGCAAAGGCAGCAAATCGAAGAAGCCGCTGACCAGTTGATATCTCACCGCGATGATTACCAGCGACTTCGGACATTGCCTGGTATTGGTCCTATCATTGCGTTAGTTATTATTGCCGAAAGCGGTGACCTAAAGCGTTTTTGCCATTATCGCCAATACCTTAGCTTTTGCGGCTTCAACTTGTCGGCAAGTCAAAGTGGTAAACAGCAAGGGCATTACCGCTTATCAAAGCGAGGCAATGCACGTTTACGGTACGCCTTCTGGTTGGCAGCCACAGTCGCCATCAGACAGCGGGAAAATACATTCCGACAGAAATACGAGCGCTATATTCGGGCAACCCCTGATGATCCGGATATCAAGCGGAAAGCCCGCGTGGCAGTGGCCGTTAAATTAGCCCGCGTCGCGCATGCTTTAATAAAGACAGGTAGTGATTATCGAGGCTATTATGAGTTTGGTTGTGAGACGTAAATCTGTGCCGTTAGGGCACCCAGTGACCCTGTAGATAATGCTCAACGCTCACAACCGTTCCAAAATGCTTTGTTAAGTCCTGTTGGGCCTTTTGGACCCTTGTACACTATGGTGAGCACCCTTTAGATATGGTTGCGACGCATGAGCCTGAGTAGTGAGCAAGTGTTCCCATGTCGAGCACGAAGTGAGATTTTGTGTGCGTATTGAGCGGGTTCCGTAGGTAGTCCGTTGTCACAGCGAATAGAGCGCGGTTTGCCCCGCCACTCAATGATCTGCTCCAGTGACCGTATAACACGCTCTGTCGGAAGCGAGAAGTCTACTTCGATGCAAAGGCCTTCGCGGTTGAAGTCATCAATCACATTCAGCAGCCGGTATCTGCGACCATCGTTGAGCTGGTCGTGCATGAAGTCCATCGACCAACTGTCATTGATCATTTCCGGCACGGCCAATGGCTCCGGCTTTTCACGAACCAGGCGTTTCTTGGGTTTTATCCGCAGGTTCAGTTCCAGCTCCCGATAAATTCGGTAAACCCGTTTGTGATTCCAGCCAAACCCTTTGACGTTTCTCAGGTGCAAAAAGCACAGGCCGAAGCCCCAATTGCGCTGGTTATGGGTCAACCGGATTAGCCAGTCGGCGATCTTGGTATTCTCGCTGCTGAGCTTGGCCCGGTAGCGATAGCAGGTCTCGCTGATGCTGAACAACCAGCAAGCCAGTCGAATACTGATGCGCTTCTCATTGACGGCTTTCTGCGCCATCTCACGGCGTCGAGACGGCTTCACCACTTTTTTTCGATGGCTTCCTTGAGGATGTCCGCTTTCAATCGTTCCTCAGCGTACATCTTCTTGAGCCGTCGGTTTTCATCCTCTAGCTCTTTCAACCGGGCCATCATGGACGCATCCATGCCGCCGAATTTAGCTCGCCACTTGTAGAAAGTCGCACTGCTCATGCCATGCTCACGACACAGCTCTGGAACCGGAGCGCCGCCTTCGGCTTGCTTGAGAATTGACAGTATTTGGCTGTCAGAAAAACGTGATTTTTTCATGCAGAATCTCCCTGCGTTTAGCTTACGGAAAATTCTACTTTTGAACACCCTGGTTTTTCGGGGGGGATTACCATAGCTTCATTGCATAACAGTTTATTAATGAACATGCATAGTTTTCTGGTAACAATCATTCTGACTAAACGGCCGTAATTTATTGAAACTTATAAAAACGCAGCTCGCCTGAGCGATGCGTTTTGCCAGAAAAATGCGCATCAGTATACAGCGCCTTATCATAAACAATTGTTTTACCGAAACTCACAGCATGCTGCCCCAGAAATATGAGTGCTCATATTACAACTGTCAGTAGAAAAACGCGCAGTGGTCATGGTTGGGCTAAGCTGGCTAAACTAGGTTCCGTCGTTTGGGGTAGGCGCGCCACACCCACGTGATGGAAAAAAGGCCACTTCCATCACTGAGAATCCCCTAAGGAAGATGTATCGCAAGCCTTCCAGAGTGCTTAGCAGGTCGAGCACTGCACAGTAGAACTTTTCCCTCTGGTACTGATATGCCTTCTGGATAGGTCACCTCCCCCTGATCCAATAAGCAGGCGCACTCTCCACAGCTACCGCTGCGACATCCATAGGCAGGATGAAGTCCCGCTTTTTCAGCAGTTTCCAAAAGAGTTTCACCAGGTTGCCAGTGAGCTACCACACTAGAATTGGCAAAGCTTACTTCTACCGCTTGTTCAGCGGATGGTACTGCGTATGTTTTTGCTAGCGCCGAAGGGCCGAAGGCTTCTGTGTGTATCTGATTGGGAGCGAGCCCTAGAGCCAACGCCTCCTCATGGTAATGCTGGACAAAGGTAGCGGGGCCACATAAGTACAGCTGTACTTCGGAAAGGACTTTATCAGCCAGAACCTCCACCAGCGAAACCCGACCTGGAATCCAGCCGTTGGGGACATTGGCAGATCCGGTAACGTGGCGCTGTAATCGTAGCCCCTGCGCGCTCAAGTCGAGTAGCTCTTCACTAAAAGGCGCCTCACTGGCATGTCGCACGCTATGAATTAAGGTTACGGGGCCCCGGTCTGCGCCGGTTAGCTCATGCGCTAAACTCCGTATCGGCGTAATACCGATACCACCTCCCAGCAGCACCCAGTGAGCACGGTCTGAGCCGCTAGCATGTGCAGTAAACGAGCCACTCGGCAGGCTGACAGACAACTCCGAGCCCACCTGCAGCGCACTGTGTAAGTAACGCGAGCCCTCGCCGTCGGCCTTAACACTGATGCGATAGTCGGCCTGCTGGCTATCGCCCGAAAGCGTATAGCTGCGTACCAGCGGCGTACCATCCAAGCGCGGTACACGTAGTGTAATGAACTGTCCCGCTTTAAATGGAGCCAGCTCTTTGCCTTGCTGGGAACTCTTCGAATAGAAAGAGCGAATCTCATGCGTCTCCTCCACCACGGTGGTTACTTGAACGCGCTGCACTGTGGAGGGAGCAAGCGCTTTCCAGGGCCCATAGGGTTCAACCTCAGCGACCGCTGCATTTGCGTGGCTACGCCAGTGCAACGCCTCCGGGCGCCAGACAATATGGCGTGGTGTTAAGCACCAGTAGCGTTCAGCACCAGGATAATGTGCCCCTGCAGTTTCCTCGTCCACCAGCCGCGCTTCACCGGAGAGGTGCAGCACATCTCCACTGGTAAAATCCGGTATTACTAAGGCAGCGCGGCCGCTGGACAGCACGTTGCCTAGCGTATTGAAGAATCGATTGCCCGCAAAATCGGGCAGAATCAGATCACATCCCAGGCGCCGAATAAATCCCGGTTGCCCACCACGATGAGAGGCGTCCACCTGAACGCCTTGGTCGGTATGGGCGTAACTGCCCACGAAGGCCGTAATCGCACGATCAATATGCTCAAGAACTGGCGCCGGTAATTGACCTAGGTTCGCGTCGCGCATGGCTAGCACGGAACCCGGCAGGGGCTGTACTGAGTTCATCGTCGACCAGTCGTGAATGTACTGCGGGCAATTACCGAAGGCATGAACCACTTCCAACTGCCATTGACCTGCGGAGCCTTGCAATACCCCGTTAACCCGGTTACGACGACGCGTGTGAAGCTCAATACCCAGTAGCCCAATGTTGGCGCCATTGATAAGCAGCGGTGTAAGGGGATCATCTGCTGGCGGTGATAACGCTAGATCCAACCGTGACTCGTCCGGCGCATGAACAAATCCGGGGGCGCCCTCCAGCAGCGTGACCCAAGGCCAGCTGTCACTATCCACCGCCGCTGCTGCCACAAACGGCAGTTGAGGGAAGAAGTGCTGGAGCTGCGGTGTCAGAAAGGGACGCATCACCTTGCGGCCCACCTCTGCCATCTGTTGTTCCACACCGACCACCCGTTGCAAAGCAAGTTCGCCTTGATGCCATGGGCTGCTGGTGATGTCGTTATTCACCCTTGACTCCTCGCGAGCAGCTCGCCCGCACCGATTTGGAATGCTGCATCGGCTGGCCTAGCGGACCAACCCAACCTTGGTCACGCCCATAGGCACGAACCCATCCAACGACTCGATACGCTGAAGCCAGTCGCGAATATGCGGGTAAGGTTCCAGCGAGACATTCCCTTCGGGCGCGTGAGCGATGTAGCTGTAGAGCGAAACCTCCGCCAGGGTGGCCTGCTCACCCGCTAGGAAAGGCTGATTTACTAAGTGGGCATCTACAATTTTAAAAAGCTCATGAGCATCAGCAATCAGCGGTTCAGGGTCGAAAGGAGCATTAAACACCGTGACCAAGCGAGCCTTCATAGCGGAGTTCGCAAGCGGCCCAGCCGCCACCGACAACCAGCGCTGCACCTGTGCTTGAATTAGCGGGTCGTCAGGCAGCCAGCGACCGGCTCCATAGCGACGCTCCAGATAGACCAAAATAGCATTGGAATCTGCCAGGATAACGCCTTGATCATCAAGCACTGGCACCTGTGCGAAGGCATTCAAATTCAGGAAAGGTGGCACTTTATGCTCGCCTGCGGCTAGATCAACATCGATAAAGCTGGCAGACAAACCGAGCAGAGAAAGCATCAGCTCAATGCGGTGGCAGTGGCCAGAAAGAGCGTGGCGATAAACCTTGATAGCGTTGGACATTGTTGGGCTCCTTGAATAAGCGCTTTCAATAAATGAGTGTCACCACTATTGAGTGACGTCACTCATTCTGCGCCAAGCAAAGAGATGCAAGAATAGCGATCATGAACAACACAAAATTGCGCTGAATGAAATAATTACTCCGCCAACTGCGCCCGTAGCCAAGGAGTTGCCAGCTCAAGGAACGCCATAACGCTGGCAGGCGCTCGAATACCAAGGGTGTAGGTTAGCGCCAGAGTATCAGCCTTAGGCCAGAGGGGTTGGGCGACAGGTTCGAGCAGCCCCTGCGCGCAAGCACGACGCGCTTCTAGCGCGTAGCAACGTACGATGCCTGCACCTTCTATAGCCGCCTGCAGCCCTGCGGCACTTGCGCTAACGCTAAGCCGGGGTTCAAAGCGGAAGGATTGGCCTTCAGCCAAACGCCAAATAGACGCCTGCCCTTCCCGATGACAGTGAATAAGCGCATGGAGGGCTAAGCTGTTGAGGTTTTCAGGACGCCCTGCCTTATTCAGATAATGAGGGCTGGCAAACAAGCCAATGCGCAAATCACCCAGGGGCCTAGCGTAAACGCTCCCAGGTAGCGACCCACGCATAAGGCGAAGATGCACAGGCGCATCGCTCTCTATATGTATGGGATGTTCATCAGCCAGCAAGTAGACCTTCAGCGCGGGATGCTGCTCTTGCAATTGCAGTACCACCGGCAGTAGGAGTGGTTCCACCAACGTTTGGGGCGCTTGTATACGTAACGTGTCATTGAGCTCGCGATGCTCTAAGCGCGCACTGGTTTCAGCATCGGTAACTGTGTGGATCAGTGTGTCAGCGTATTCGCGCAAACGCTCGCCAACCGGGGTCAATGTGCTGCCTCTCGTTGATGTCGTGACTAAAGCGACGCCTAAGCGCTGTTCCTGCGCGCGCAGCAGACGATGGATCTTGGGCGCTGAGAGGCTGCCCGCATCAGCGGCGGCCTGCACGCTGCCGTGTTGGGCAACGGCAGAGAGCGCCATTAAAGCCTCAAAGCGCAGCGCCGACTCAGGTGGGAGCACCATGGTTAGGTACGATAGTCGAGCGCCGGATCGGCACGCAGCCGCTCGGCAAGAAAGTCAACGAAGGTACGCACGCTGGCAGCCCGCCCACGGCCCGCTGTCACCCAAATATTAATGGGAATGGCAGCGGGTTCGAAATGCCTCAACACTCGCCGCACTCTACCTTCGGCTTCACTAGTAGCCACTTGGTAAGAGAGCAGTCGTGTGAGCCCTGCATCTGCCTCGACCGCTGTTAACGCCGCGTGAATAGCGCTGATGCGCAGCCGTGGCGATGGCGTCACCTCAATGCGTTTGCCTTGCTCTTCGAACCACCAGTGCCCGCTCAAGTTTCCGCCTTCTGCCACCACCGTGGGCAGTGCTTCCAGCTCCAGCGGGTGCGTTGGCTCACCGTGCTGGGCCAACCATGCAGGGCTTGCGCAAACCACTTGCCGCACCTCACCCACCGGCACGGTCAAGTTTTGGCAGTTCTCTGGCACGTGGCCGATGCGTACCGCCACATCGATGCCTTCCTCCCGCAAGTTAACCGGTCGATCGATCAGTTCGGCACGAACCTGCACATCAGGATACTGTTCCAGATAGTCGACGATCTGCGGGGTAACGAAGTACTCGCCGAACAGCACTGGCGCAGTGACGTGCAATAGGCCGCGTGGGGTGAGATAGCTACCGGTCGCAGCGGCCTCAGCCTCCGCAAGCTGGGCAAGCACCTGCTGGGCATCCTCAAGATAACGACGCCCCGCTTCCGTTACGCGCACCTGCCGCGTCGTGCGTTGTAACAACGCAACACCCAAACGCGCTTCAAGCGCCGCCACTACCCTAGTCACCCGAGGCGGCGACAGCGTAAGCTGCCGCGCAGCAACCGAAAAGCTCTCCAGTTGTGCCACCGCCGCAAACACGCGCATCTCATCGAATCTATCCAAGACAGCTCCAGGGTCAGGGGAAGGAATCGCAAAAGGTATTGAGTCTCAAATACCAGTACAACATTATGGCTCTTGAACGGCATGTCATCAAAAGTACAACAGCGTTTGATACTGACGGCCACACGTACTGGAGAGGCACTCACCGCTGGATGGCCTAAGATCGAATAAATACAGGTGCCTGTGTGCGCTTTGATGCGACGCTATGCACGTCTTTTAAGTGGTTTTAGCTTGTGGCGCTTGATGGGTAAGATCGTGGAAGTTAACGCCTGTGGCTTTAATAACTGCTGTCATGGTGCGAAGTGTCGGATTGCCTTTGGGGGATAAAGCGCGGTAAAGGCTTTCGCGTGATACTTTGGCACGCTCTGCTACCAGCGCCATTCCGCCTTGAGCTTCAACGACATGACGCAGCGCCATTAGGAAAGCTGACTCTCCCCCCTCTTCGTCCAGCTCATCAAACGCTGCGCGCAGGTAGTCCAGAGCCATATTGGGGTCAGTGCGCAGCATCTCGATAACTGCTTCATCATGACTTTTCATGACGTGTTCTCCTTTTGTGGTCGGCCAAAAACGCTTTTGCCTGTTCGATGTCAGACTGCTGGGCGGCTTGACGATCTTTAGCCTTAGTAGCATCCAACCAGGCTTGAAAAGGGTCATAGCCATCAGCGGTAAGGTAGTGGGTAAGTTCAGTCATAATGCATTGTATCTTAAAAGCTACAAATTCAAAGAGATAGCGTGGCTTTAAGCGCTTGAGCTTCCAGCCGCTCTACTCGGACGACCGACAAACAAACGGCTGAAGTGATAGAGGGAAAATGGAAGGCGCAACTTATGCAAGCGGGCTGGGTGTCGGGAGGCGTGCCGCTGGCCGATGTAAAGGAAGTGAGGGCATTCCACAATTAACATGACCGAGCGATATGCGAACCTTGCGCCATACCGAGCAAGAGACGAGGTATTCAAGCTGCGATCACGTTCTCATCACGTTAAATAACCGGTGGAGAATATCGAGGCGCTGCCAGGAAGGAAAAAGAAAGCCTAGAAACGAAAAAAGCCCCTGACAAATCAGAGGCTTTTCGAGATAAGTGGCGGAGGGACAGGGATTCGAACCCTGGATAGGCTATTAACCTATGCCGGTTTTCAAGACCGGTGCATTCAACCGCTCTGCCATCCCTCCGGCTTATGGGTGCGTATAATAACAGCTTTCCCTTGGAAGTCAACGCCTTTCCGATTAATTAGTAGAGCCTTAAGCCAACACGGGTAATGTTCCCGCCTTCCATTTCACTAACCACCCAGTGAATGCCATGCCAGTCGACATCGTCGCCTACTACTGGGTGGCCGCCGACGCGTAGCGAGATAAACTCCGCAAGCGTCATGTCCTGCTCACCGGGGCTTAAGGTTAAACCGTAGGCTTGAGCTATATCCTGCATTTGCGCTTCGCCATCCAAGGTAAAGGTACCAAAGAAGGCCCGCTCTTGTTTAAGCTTTGCATCGCCGTTGAATAGGCGATTGAGCGCGACGAGGTCTTCGGTGCGGCCAATGACACAAATAACATCATCAAGCTTAAGCCGCGTGCTCCCTTTGGGGTGAAGCATAACGTGATTGCGAAATAGTGCCGAAATCAATGCGCCCGAAGGGAAACGCAGTAGCCGGATAGGAACATCTTCTAAGTCTTCGTTTTCGACCACGTAAACAAACATCTCAAAATCATTATCCGGCATTATGCCTAGCGGCCCTCGGCGGTTTGGCGTGGTACCTACAGGTACTTCTACTTTCAGCCATCGCGCCATAAGTGTTAGCGAACCGCCCTGAATAAGCAGCGACATCAGTACCACCGCAAACGCTACGTTAAAGTACAACGAAGCGTTTTCTACCCCACCGATTAACGGGAAGATAGCCAACACAATAGGCACCGCGCCCCGTAGGCCAACCCAGGCAATAAAGAAGGTTTCTCGCCAGCGGAATTTGAAAAATGGCTTAATGGTAATCAACACCGCCAGGGGGCGCGCGACAAAAATCAGTGCTAGCGCAACGAGTCCTGCTGGCAATGCCACGTCCCAGAGCTGGCTTGGAGTGACGAGTAGGCCCAGCACCAGAAACAAACCAATCTGGCTCAGCCAAGCCAAGCCGTCGTGTACCGGAAGAATAAAGTTAAGGTGGCGCCCAGGCTGATTACCAATCATCAACCCTGCTAAATAAATGGCCAGGAAACCGCTACCGCCTAGCACACTGGTTAACCCAAACACGCTAAACCCAAGCGCCAGCGCTAGCATGGCATAAAGGCCAGGGGCCAGATCTAACCAACGCAGCAGCTTAGCGCTTAGCCAACCACCACCAATACCAACAACTAAACCAATCCCAAACTGGGAAATGAAGAACAGCAGTGTTTCGCCAATGCCGCCAATATCACCAACCAACAGCTCGACCAACATCAGCGTGAGAAAAATGGCCATCGGGTCGTTGGTACCCGATTCAATTTCCAGTGTGGCCCCTACCCGCTCGTTGAGGTTAACCCCACGGCCGCTAAGCATCGAGAACACGGCTGCGGCATCGGTGGAGCCAACAATTGCCCCAACAAGCAATCCTTGTACTAGGGAAAGATCAAACACCCACATGGAAATGACACCAACAATAGCGCTGGTGATAAAGACGCCAAAGGTGGCTAACGAGAGCGCTGGCCTAAAGCCGACACGGAACGTTTTTAATCGAGTGCGAAGGCCGCCATCCAGCAGAATCATTGCGAGCGCTAGATGGCCAATCGTGAACGCCATGGTGTAATCGTCAAACTCAACCCCTAGCAGGCCCTCTTCCCCCGCCAGCATGCCAAGTCCTAAGAAAATCAGTAGCAGCGGCACTCCCATCATTGAAGAAAGACGGCTCGCTAAAATGCTGAGCGCCATCAGGGAACCGCCTACTAAGAAGAACGTGTAAATTGTGTCCATGTCTCTCCGTCTCACCATCAATGCCGTTCTATTATTACATGCCACCGTACAATTTACTGAGCTTGTTAGGCTTGTCGCTTACAGGGGCTAGCCAGATCCTTCACCTCACAGCTAAACTCCGGCGTCATACCATCGGGAGTTAAGGTTATGTTGAACGCTTTTTGGCGTATCGGTTCACTTGTATTCTTCACATTAAGCATTTTTTTATTATTTTCAATTTCAGCCACTTACGCAAACGAAGACAGCGAAACAGTTAGTAGTAGTGAGCCGCTTACGCTTGAGAGCGAGGTATCATTGCCCATTGGGCTATGGCCACCTATAGGCAATGACGCAGCAGAAGATGAGCCGGAAGAAGCGCCCAGCATGGCGCTTACACCACCACCGCCATTAGAGCCGCCCCCCTTAAAGCAGCTTCGTCTAATGCTAGATTGGTATGTCAGCCCTCAGCACGCAGCCTTAATTGTGGCGAAGCAGCGTGGCCTGTTTGCTGCCCAAGGACTTGAACTTGAATTATTAACCCCCGCAGACCCATCCATCGCGATCAAACTGTTGACGGCGGGAGAAGTTGATCTGGCGTTAACGCGTCAGCCGTTGTTGCATTTACACGTTCACGATGGTGCCGCCATTACCCGTATTGGCACGCTGATTGAGACACCACTAAATGCTGTCATCGTGGCGGGAGGCGCCCCAACAGGCGAAACTACCGATCAACTTGCAGGCTTGCACTATGGCTTTTCCACCCGCGAAGGGCGTGATGTGCTGGCAGTTCAACTGGTGCCTACCTCATTTCGCCAAATCGACGATTTCACCCCGCCGGAAAGCGTCCACTTTGATGCTGCCAGCGCCCTACGAGAAGGCCGTGTTGATGCCATCGCCGATGGCTTTTATCACACGCTGCCACAACAACTGGCGTCAGATGGCATTGTCACCCACACCGTGCGTTACAACGACGTTGACGTGCCGCGTCATGATGGTTTGATACTGTTGGCACACAGCGACACAGTCACAAAACAAGCAGCTACTTGGTCACGTGTTCTTGTGGCCTTGGAAGAGGCGAGTAATTGGATTATTGAAAACCCTGATGCAGCATGGTCGTTGCTGATTGGCAGCTACCCTGCACTGGATAATGCGATTAACGAAGCCGCCTGGGACGACTTATTACGCCGCATTGCCATTAGCCCGGCAGCTCTTGATGCCCGACGCTATGCATCATTCGAACACTATCTTGAGCAAGCAGGTATTATCGAAACAGCTTTGCCGGTTGCCCGACTAGCCGTCAACCCTCATACGTTGACTGATGTACGCTGAAATAAGGTAGTAATAACGCAAGCGCCATGAGTAACCCTCCACTGATATTTATTGATGTTGAGACGACGGGCACCCGTGCGACGCGTGACCGCATTACTGAAATTGCTGCCTTAAAGGTAGTCAATGATCACATAACGGATCGCTGGGTCAGCCTGATTAATCCTGGCACCAGCGTGCCTTCTCACATCAGCCAGCTCACCGGCATTTATGATGATATGCTGATTGATGCGCCCTCTTTTAAGACCATTGCGCACACCTTGCGAGAATGGCTCGGTGAAGACTGCCTTGCAGCCCACAATGCACGCTTTGATGCCAGCTTTCTGCGCAACGAGTTCAAGCGTGCCGATATTACCTATCAGCCGCTACTCCGCTGCACACTGCGCATTTCCCGTCGTTTAATGCCTGAACTGCCTAAGCACAATCTCCACGCCTTATTAGCGCATTTCAACATTCAGCAAGCCCGCCAGCATCGGGCCGAGGATGATGCCACTGCGCTTTGGCAGCTGTGGGAAACCTGGCAACAACAGTATGACGCTGCCAGCTGGCAAGCCGCTCTTGCCGATGAGCAGCGCCACCGAAGCCTGCCCGCACATTTACCCAGTGAGCAACTAACCGGGCTTCCTGCTTCACCAGGGGTTTATTTGTTTTATGGTCACAACCGCCTTCCCTTGTACGTTGGCAAAAGCATTAATTTACGCAGCCGCGTGCTTGGCCATTTCCAGCGCGACCACCAGGACGACAAAGAGATGCGCCTTACCCAGCAAATACAGCACGTTGAGTGGCAAGAAACCGCTGGCGATTTAAGCGCCCAGCTGAGAGAGGCTCAACTGGTCAAAGAGCTGATGCCGATTATGAACCGACAGTTACGCCGTCAGGGGCATTTAAAAACGTGATATTGGCCAACCGATCAACCTTGCCCAACGCTGGTCAGCGGCAGAGCCATCAGCCAGCCTCAGCCGGGAAAGCTCTTTGGGCTGTTTCGCAGTGCCAAAGAAGCTAAAGATGCGCTGCGCAATATTGCCGAAACACATCCGCTTTGCCCGCAAGTGCTCGGAATAGATAAGGGAACAGGACGGTGTTTTGCTAATCAGTTAGGCAAGTGTCGAGGCGCCTGCTGTGGACAGGAGCCACTTGAAAACCACACACAGCGCGCTCAAGAAGCACTAGCATCTTTTCAAGTAAAAACATGGCCTTGGCCGGGGCGAATCATTATTCGCGAGAAAAGCCGTAAAAATGGCCCAACTAACCATCATGTGGTCGATCACTGGTGCTATTTAGGCAGTGCCACGACCAAACAGCGTGCCTTGGGGCTAAAGGGAGTCGCTGCCAAATTTGATGTGGATACCTATCGCATCCTAAACCGCTTTTTACGCGAACCAGAGCGGCACAACCTGACGGTGTTGCCGCTCTAGCTCTCCGTTACTTAGCGTTGCCTTCAGGCTACGCGTGGGCGGCCATAAATGCATCAACGGCTTGCTGGAATGCTTCTGGCTGATCGGCGTGAAGCCAATGCCCGGCGTTTTTAAGTGTTACTACTCTTGCGCGTGGCAGTACTTCGCGCAGCGCTGGTAGCATGTCATCTGCGACGTAGTGCGAATCAGCACCTTTAAGCACCAGTGTCGGCCCTTCGAAAGCGCGGTCACCATCAGGTTTGCCGATAATCGCTTCATAACCACGTTGAATTTCATCCAACCCAACGCGCACCTCCATCTCACCCTGCTCATTGCGCACTAAATTGGTGGCAAGAAACAACCGAGTTGGACGGGAGTCAACATGCTCGGCCAATAAGGCGTCGGCTTCACGGCGGTTAGTGGGTTTACCCGCTTTTACTCGTTCGAGTGCAGCAAACACATCGTCGTGACCGTGCTGATAAGCCACCGGAGCGATATCCGCTACCATCAGTGACGCGCAGCGTTCAGGGCTCATACGCGCCAGCGTCATAGCCACCTTACCGCCCATTGAGTGACCCAATACATGCGCGCGTTCGATCCCAAGCTTATCGAGCGCCGCCAACACGTCTTGGCTCATCGCGGTATAGCTCATACCTTCTGCATGAGGTGAACGACCGTGGTTGCGAAGATCCACAGCAATGACCCGCCTACTGCGCTGCCAAACCTTTAAATGCGAACGCCAGTTATCGGCGCTACCCAACAAACCGTGGATCACCACAAGAGGTAGTTGATCATCGCTACCTGATTCGTCGGGCAAATCGATCACATAAAGATCAACACGGGCATCATCAGACATGCGGGCTCCTCAGTCGTTACGCTTGGATTTATGCTTGGTCGTTAAGCCTAGCCGTTATGCGGTACGGGGTGATGCGTCAGTTTGCCCTGTCCACACGACTAGCCGACGCGTTAGCCACGCTAACAACAGACCATATAAAGGCAGGAAGAATAATAGACTAATGCCTAGCTTAATGGCGTAGTCGACCACGGCTATTTCTACCCAATGTTCGGCCATAAAAGGGTCTGGGCTGTTATAAAATGCGGTCGCAAAAAAAGCAAAGGTATCCGCTAGATTACCCAATACGGTAGAGCAAACGGGAGCTACCCACCACGCCCACTGACGAAGACGATCAAACACTTGAACATCGAGTAACTGGCCTAGCACGTAAGCAAGGAAACTAGCCAACGCGATACGGGCAACAAATAGATTCCATTCTCCCAAGGCTTCGATACCGACAAAGCTTCCCCGTGGAAAAATTACCGAAACAACGTAGGAAATCACCAACGCCGGAAACATGACGCGCAGTATAATTGAGCGAGCCGGTCCTTTCCCGAACAAACGAACCGTTAAGTCCGTTGCAAGAAAGATAAAGGGGAAACTGAATGCGCCCCAGGTGGTATGGAAACCAAACAGGGTAAATGGCAATTGAACCAAGTAGTTACTGGCGGCAATGATACCAATATGAAACGCGACCATTACCAGAAGGCAACGGCGGTGCTGGGTGTCGGTTAATGCAAACATGCAGGTTGGCCTTTTTTTGCAAGTCCGAGGGGTTAGGGAACCCTCATTTAAGCGCGGTTAACGCCACTGGGGCGCGCATTATACGCCTTCCGTTAGGTAATTAAAGTCGCCCACCTGCCGGGGCGACTCTATTCATCACGCTATTAGCAATGTTTGAGCCTAAACGTCTAGCGACTTAGCTTGATCCGACGCGCCGACAGAACGCTCGCGCATCGCCGCATGCACATCTTCTAAGCTAGTCGGATCATCAATGGTTGAGGGAATGCCGAACGACTTACCGTCGGCAATATTACGCAGTAACTTGCGCAAAATTTTACCCGAGCGGGTTTTAGGCAATCGATTGACGACCAACACCTGCTTAAAGCAAGCAATCGGCCCAATGTGCTCGCGTACTCGACTGATCAGCTCTGCTTCAAGCGTTGCTTCATCGCCATCGAAACCATCTTTAGTGATCACCAGTCCGATGGGTAGTTGGCCTTTTAGCTCGTCGTGAATACCAATCACGGCACACTCAGCCACCGCAGGGTGCGCACCGACGATTTCTTCCATTTCACCGGTAGAAAGACGATGCCCGGCAACGTTGATCACATCATCGGTTCTACCCATGATGAACAAGTATCCCTCTTCATCGAAGTAGCCACCATCGCCAGTCAGGTAATAGCCTGGGTAGGCTGCCATGTAGGCACTATGAAAACGTTGGGGATCACGCCAGATACCGGAAAGGCAACCAGGTGGAAGCGGTTGCTTAATAACCACGCTGCCCTGCTGCATTGGCTCTGTTTGCTCACCGTCACGATCCAAAATTTGCACGTTAAAACCAGGCACCGGAAAAGTTGCCGAACCTGCTTTGGTGGGCGCAGACTCAATGCCAGGCAAGTTTGCTGCAATAGGCCAGCCGGTTTCAGTTTGCCACCAATGATCGATTACCGGTACATCCAGCAGGTCATCAAGCCAATGAAACGTCGGTGGGTCTAAGCGCTCACCGGCTACATATAAGTGTTCAAGACTGCTGATATCGTAATTAGCTAGCAGCTTGGCATCAGGGTCTTCTTTTTTGATTGCCCGGAAGGCAGTCGGTGCAGTGAAAAAGCTTTTAACCTTGTACTCGTCAATCAACCGCCAAAAGCCGCCTGCATCAGGTGTTTTAACGGGTTTCCCCTCATACACGATTGTGGTGCAGCCTCTTAGCAGTGGCGCATACACAATATAAGAGTGTCCTACTACCCACCCTACATCCGACGCCGTAAACATCACATCGCCAGGATTCAGGGCATAAATTGCTTCCATCGAATAGGCTAACGCTACCGCGTATCCGCCTGTGTCTCGCATAACCCCCTTGGGCTTACCTGTCGTGCCAGAGGTATACAGGATATAGAGTGGGTCGGTCGCTTTTACGGGAACACAATCAGCAAACGGCGCATCCGCTACCAGTGCTTGCCAATCATGGTCGCCTTGATGGAGTTCCGCACGATGGGCTTCACGTTGAAAAACGACGCAGGCATCCGGTTTAAAACTGCTGAGTGAAATGGCTTGATCAACAATAGGTTTGTAAGGAAGTACTTTATCAACTTCAATGCCACAGGAAGCAGCAATCACTACTTTTGGCTCAGCATCTTCAATGCGCACCGCCAGTTCATGGGGTGCGAAACCTCCAAACACAACCGAGTGAACCGCCCCTAATCGGGCACAGGCATACATTGCGATGAGCGCCTCAGGCACCATCGGCATGTAAATAACCACTCGATCCCCCTTTGTCACACCAAGACGCGCAAGCCCTCCGGCAAACTGCGCAACACGATCACGCAACGCTTGATAGGTAATGGTTTGCTTTGACTGGGTAACGGGAGAATCCCATAGGATAGCGGGCTGGTCGCCCCTGCCTTGCTCGACGTGGTAATCGATCGCCGCGTAGCAAATATTCAGCTCGCCATCGTCAAACCAACGGGCATGTTGCTGATCGTCATAGCTAAGAATTGTGGAAGGAAATTTGAACCAAGGTAGCCGCTTGGCCTGCTCAGCCCAGAATGTTTCGGGATGTTCAACTGAGTGCTGATACGTTTGCTGATAGAGGCTCATGGTGGGACCTGACTTTATTGTGTTATTGAAAGTTACCAATTGTTGACACTTTATAAAGTAAGCAGCCGCTACACCCTCATACTATGGGATAAATCGCGACTAAAGCGCTATACACCCAGCATCATTGTCGACAAAACACCACACCACTACCATTGATAGATCGTTAAACCAGCGTTTGGACAAATACCGCTAAATTACTGATCATTCAACAACTGATCCTCGCGACGCGACGATGCCTAAATAACCTATAACAACGCTGTCACAACCGTGTAGGCAAGGAGATCCTCATGTCTGCTTCTACTAGCGCCGCTGCCCGTTTACTGGAACATGATTGCCACGCCATAGAGGCGGGCACTAATCTACTTAAAGCATTGGCAAACGAAAAACGCCTCCAAATACTCTGTCTTCTGGCAGAAAAAGAGCTCTCAGTCACTCAAATCAATCAGCAACTGGAGCTAAGTCAGTCAGCGTTAAGCCAACACTTGGCAATTTTGCGCCGCGATCAGCTGGTCGACACTCGCCGCGAATCGCAAACCATTTACTACTCATTAAGTAGTGAAAGCGCCAAGGCAATCATTGACACCCTGGCGCACCACTACGCCGCCTAACTGCCAAGCAGCTATTAACAGTAGCTATCGACTATCGACGCTGCCAACCAGCCGCATCGATTAAACCAAGCCCTTTAACAATGGCTTGCTCGACGCCCGCCGACATAGCCAAGCCTACCTTACGGCTGAGGGTTTTCGGCGGTTCAAGCTTCACGCTGTACACCTGAGCCTGCGCCATGCGCTCTACCAAATACGCCTCACTGGTACCAATGCTGTCGGTCAGTTTCTGTTCTAACGCTTCACTGCCGTACCAAATTTCACCCGTCGCTAGTGCATCAATGTCCATGTCAGGACGATGCTGAGAGACATACTCTTTAAACAACCGATGGGTATTTTCTAAATCATCAATAAATTTTTCACGACCCTCTTCGGTATTTTCCCCTAGCACGGTCAAGGTTCGTTTGTATTTGCCCGCCGTCAGCAGTTCGACATCAATATCATTGCGCTTTAGCAAGCGATGAATATTAGGCACCTGAGCCACAACGCCAATAGAGCCAATCACCGCAAACGGCGCAGCTTTAATATGGTTAGCTGTACACGCCATCATATAGCCGCCGCTGGCGGCTACTTTGTCGATACATACCGTTGTGGTTAAACCTGCCGCTTGAAGGCGATCAAGTTGCGCTGCCGCTAAGCCATAGGCATGCACGAGCCCGCCCGCCGACTCTAACCGCACGACAACTTCATCCTCGGCTGCGGCAACATCAATAATCGCCGAAACTTCCTGAGCAAACTGCTCAGTTTGCGAAGCCTTGAGATCACCATGAAAGTCCAACACCCAT
The DNA here is from genome assembly GCF_014897805.1 of Halomonas sp. 3F2F. NCBI lineage: Bacteria > Pseudomonadati > Pseudomonadota > Gammaproteobacteria > Oceanospirillales > Halomonadaceae > Halomonas > Halomonas sp. 3F2F. Next base: position 72,086 of record NZ_JABUZE010000032.1, on the reverse strand, counting down.
ACCTTCTGAGCGCTCTGAGCCTCTCCTTTGCCTTGCTTGGCGGCCTTGTGCTTTGCTTTCTCTTCTTGGCGAAACACTTTTACCAGTTTTTTCCTTGCACCCTGTTCTGTCGTGGCAACGCGCAGCCTGCGGCCACGAGAGCGCCGCTGGTCGTTGAGAGACTCTACGCTTAGCTTAAGGCTATTATCCCCACTCTCCTTATTACGCAACACTAACGCCAGCACGATGCCCACCATCGCCATCAACAAGGTGGCTTGAATCAAAAACGTGCCCATCTCTACCATCCAGTCACTCATACCTTCTCTCCTACTCGACAATCTAGCTTGATTAAAACACTTGTTTAAAATAACCTCGTTAATAGCGTCGTGAGAAACTAACTCACCTAACGCCTTACACCTGCTTGGTTAACGACCAAATAATTTTTTGGGAATGTATAATGTCATCGAACACGTTAGATAAACTTCAGTCGCGCTTTAATCCAGAAGCTGCCAAAGGAATGGATGAGGTATTTCAATTTCATTTCTCTGACGCAGGCAGCCATTACATGGTGATCCAAGATGGAACTCTGGACGCACACGAAGGCGAACACGACGATCCTTCTGTAAGCCTAAGCATGAGCTCAGATACGCTTAAAGGCATCATGAGCGGTGATATCAACGGCATGACGGCTTTTATGACGGGTAAGCTGAAAGCTACCGGCAATGTCATGCTGGCCACTAAGCTGACCAGCCTGTTTCCCAGTAAATAATGCCCGTTCTCGCCCGCGAGCATTCAACGCCAGCGGGCGAGATGCGCTTCGATAAGTTCACGTGAAATTGAGTACGGTGGTGGCAATGAAGGTAACTGCCTTGGCGAAAACCAAGCGGCATCACTAATCTCCACACCATCGATATGAATGCGTCGCGTCGTCGCTTCTGCAAAAAAACCAAACATTAGTGAATGCGGAAATGGCCACGCTTGGCTTTGGTGATAACGAAGGTTTTCTACATGTACGCCTACCTCTTCGTATATCTCACGATGTACCGCTTCTTCAGCAGACTCTCCAGGCTCAATGAAGCCCGCAAGTGTTGAGTAACGTCCGGGCGGGAATCTTGGGCTTCGTGCTAACAGCATCGCCTCCCCACTGGTGACTAGCGTGATAATGCAGGGTGAAATGCGCGGATAGTTACGATGCCCACAGGCATGACAGTGCATCGCAAACTCAGCTTCCAACTTGGTTGCCTTCTCACCGCAACGCCCACAAAAACGATGGTTCTCTAACCAAGCACCGACCTGAAGCGCCGTCGATAGTAGGCTGAACCAGGAGGCAGTCAACTCCCCTAGCCACTGCCGTCCATCTATCCAGTCCTCACCCGGCTTACTTTCCACTAACAGCGCCACCGGCTCATCGTGCCAATAGCACAGCGGCTGCATCCGCTCGTCCCACGGTTGAGTCGGCTGTAACGGCGTCAACTCACCGCCTTCAACCAACGGTGCTGGCGCTAGATGACTTCGGGACACGCGGATAACACGACCTTCTCGCGCATAATGGGGAATTTCTCGTCTAAGCATCGGCATTATTACCTTCAGACCAACCACCATCAAACCAACGTAATTGATGCGCCTGACATTTAGCTTGGTGAGCGGCGCGCTCTTCCTCACTAGGCCGGACGACCCTCAACTGCCCTGGCGTCAACGCTAAACGCTGTACCGACAGCCCTTCATTGGCTTGATTGTTTTGCTGCTCACCTGACGATGCTTCTGAATCAAGCGTCAGCGCCGTTTGCCCGCCGGTCATCGCCAAATAAACGTCGGCTAGGATCTCGGCATCAAGCAATGCGCCGTGCAACACACGATGACCGTTATCAATATCGTACCGCTTGCATAACGCATCGAGACTATTACGCTGGCCTGGGTGCATCTGACGAGCCATCACCAACGTATCAAGAATGCGGCAATGTTCACTAACAGGGCCTAACGCGGGGGACCGTCGCCGCTGGTTTAACATGGTCAGCTCGTGATCGATAAACCCCACATCGAAGGGGGCGTTATGAATCACCAGCTCGGCTCCTGCTATAAATGCCCAGAAGTCATCGGCTATGTCGGCAAACACCGGTTCATTCGCCACCTTGGCGTCATCAATACCGTGAACCGCCACAACCTCAGCATCAATATGCCGTTCAGGATTGATATATTGATGATAGGAGCGCCCTGTAAACCGCCGGTTAATCATTTCAACGGCACCAATTTCAACTAATCGGTGACCATCTTTTGGGTCGATGCCGGTTGTTTCCGTATCCAAGATCACTTGGCGCATGCTGCTCTCCTGTTATGCTCATCAATGGCTTCGTTAGCCAACGCATCGGCGCGCTCATTACCGGGGTGCCCGCTATGCCCTTTTACCCAGTGCCACTCGACACGATGCCGCTGTGTTTCCTCGTGAAGGGTCTTCCAAAGCTCAGCGTTTTTAACCGGTTGCTTGGCCGCTGTCTTCCAGCCTCGCTTAATCCAATTGTGAATCCATTGAGTAATTCCTTGGCGCACATACTGGGAATCGGTCCAGAGGGCCACTTCACACGGCTTATTTAGCGTTCGCAACGCCATAATGGCCGCCATTAATTCCATACGATTGTTAGTGGTATCTGCTTCGAAGCCTTTTAACGTCTTCTCATGCTGCCCGCTTGACAGCACTACCCCCCAGCCACCTGGGCCCGGATTTCCTCGACAGGCCCCATCGGTATACACCGTAACGCGAGGCAACCCATCGGTTGCTTGCTTACTCACTTTCACTATCCTTTTCTAGACGACGTTGACCTGAGTGGTATCGCGCAGAAACACCGGTTCGTGTAGCTCCCAGAGAAGTGGGAGTGATTGGTGCACGCAACCCAAATTTAAGACGTTCTACCGGCGCATGGCGTTGTCGCCGCTGCGCTTGAATCATGTAACTTTCACCCAACGGTAAATTATGCCTGCGTCCCAACGCTTCCCAGCGCTCTCCACAGGTGGTGCTCATCGGCCCCCGAAAACAGCAGTAGTCTACGCGTTCTACGTCAAAATCGACAAACGCCAGCCAATCGCGCAAACGGCTAGCCGTACGCCACTGCCCGCTCCAAGGAAAATTCCCTTGCTGCTTACGCCAACGCTGGGTTAACCCGTTCAATCCTAGCGGATTGAAACCAAACAGAACTAACACTCCGCTATCGGAAGTTACCCGGGCAGCCTCTTGTAACGTGTGGTGGGCATCTGGCAAATGCTCTAGCCAGTGATGAATAACCACCACCTCTAAACTGCGGTCTGGTAAGGCAAGGTGATCTGGTGGACAGACTAACGTGGACGAAGCCTCCGCCATTGCTCTCGTCGGTGACCAGCGAATGATATGAGGAATGGCCGACATCGTCATCAACGTCGGCCCCATACTCATCTCTAAACTGTGGCCACCTTTGCGCCCTTCAACCAGCGGCCCCAAACACGCTCGCTGCGTTTCCCATAGCGAACGGCCAGCCTCTGTTTGCCAGTACGCTTGGCTTTCCGCCATCTGCTGGGCGAGCCGAGTTGCCGTTGACGAAGTTGACATGAACAGCGCTTCCCTCCACAGTAAATGCTTTTTAACGTTTTGAACGCCAGCGTTAACGCATTCGAAAGCGTCTAATTGAGCGTCTATTTTTTTGAACTAAAGGATCTCGCCCATGATGAGCGTGACACCGATTCCCGCACTTAGCGATAACTACATTTGGCTATTAAGACAGGATACCAGTCAAAGCGTTTGCGTGGTGGATCCCGGTGAAGCAGCACCTGTCATCGAGTTTCTTGAGCGTGAATCCTTAACGCTTGATACGATTTTGATCACTCATCACCACCATGATCATACGGGTGGCCTTACAGAGTTGATTAAACGCTTCTCGCCTCGGGTTATTGGCCCCTCCAATCCTACTATTGAAGGTATTGATGAACAGGTAGGGCATGGCGATGAAGTACGTATTATGGGGCGTCTTTTTGCAGTCATGGCCACGCCAGGGCATACGTTAGATCACGTGAGTTACTTCACTCCAGGAATTCCTGCGCTACTTTTCTGCGGCGACACCCTGTTTTGTGGTGGGTGCGGCCGCTTATTTGAAGGGTCGCCAGAGCAAATGTTTGCATCTCTTCAAATCTTAGCGGAACTCCCAGAGGATACGCTGGTCTTTGCAGCGCATGAATATACGCAAGCGAATCTAACATTTGCTCGTGCTGCAGATCCTGATAACGAAGACGTTAAATATGCACTGCAGGAGTGTGAGAAGGCTCGGGCATTAGACCGACCTACCTTACCCAGCACGATAGGACGCGAGCTGAAGATCAACCCCTATTTGCGCGTGAGCACCGACAGTGTGCGTCAAGCAGTAGGTACACATGGGGTCAATGATGATGATCTCGCCACGTTCACCACTTTACGCGAGTGGAAGAACCGTTTTTAAGAACGCTATCGAGTAAAAACGAACCGACTATGACTTATCGAACGATTCGCCAGCGCTTATTACTAAGCGCTGGAAGCACTGTTATTGTGAGCCTATTTTTAGCCGCTGCGGCCAGCTCTCAAGCCTCTACTACCGATGCATACCAACCTAACAGCGCCCTCAATGACGCGCCCGCTTCACCCGATTTCCGCCCCAATGCCTTTCAGCATCACTTCTGGGAAGCGCTTGAGCTACAACCCCAGGATGCCTGGAGCACATTACGTGACAGCTTCCAGTGGCAGGAAAAAAATCTCCCCGCCGATGCTCAAGCACGTGTCGACAAGTGGATAGAGTACTACCGTTCCAGCCCGCAAAATATTGTCTCCATCACGGAACGAGCAACCCCCTGGCTTGCCTGGATCACCCAGCAAGTGAGCGAGCGTGGCCTTCCTGGTGAGATCGCGCTGATTCCGTTTGTTGAAAGTTCATTCGACCCCAGCGCCCGGAGCCATCGAGGAGCCGCTGGGCTTTGGCAGTTTATGCCGGGTACCGGAGATGCATTAGGTCTGGTTCGCAACGGCAACTACGATGGACGTTTAGACGTCGTGACGTCTACCGCAGCAGCGCTTGATTACCTGGAAATGCAGGCAGATGAGTGGTACGAGGGTGACCTGATGCTCTCGCTGGCCGCTTACAACGCCGGCGCTGGCACCGTTAACCGTGCGCAACGCCAAGCTCAGGGCCAAGGCCTTGCAGGCGACTACTGGGAACTATCACTGCCCCACGAAACGATGCAGTACGTTCCCAAACTTAAAGCCATTGCGACGATCATCAATAATCCAGAACAGTACGGTGTTTCACTTCCCGACATTCATCCTGATCCCGCTTTTGCCAAAGTTCAGCTGGAGCAGCCAGTTAGCCTGGCACAGGCCTCTCAGCTTCTGGATGTTAGTCAATCCGCGCTGGCCGAGCTAAACCCTGGCTTGCTGAATGGCAGCCTTGACCCACGTAGCGCACAGACGTTACTTGTGCCTGAAGAAGTCGATACTCAAGTGTTAGCTCAGCTTTCGCAATCAAACAGTACTGCATTAGCGTCAACCGGCACGCCAAGCGTTCACCGCGTTGAAAGTGGCGATAACCTGTCAGTGATTGCGTCACGCTATAATGTCACTCAACAAGATTTGATCAGGTGGAATGCTATTGAACGCCCAGAGGCACTGAAGCCAGGTCAACTGCTGACGCTTTCAGGACGGTAACTTGGGGAATCTAACCAGGCTTTGTTAACTAGGTTTAAAACGCAGTCTTTATTAGTCTTTCTTGGCTATGTCTCAGTTACTATTAGCGCCGCTACTGTGACTCAGCAGTTGTGTCTAAGGCTCTAAGCCCGGTTTCTAAGCCTTCGTTGCTACAGGAAGTTACCAATGCCACGCGGTGTGTTGTTTACCAAAGTACTTTTGTTAACCAGCGGCTTGCTGTTGAGCCTGTCGCTGTTGGCTTCTGAAACCGTCGCCGAAAACAACACCTCTACCCCCGTTGAGACCGTGCACGGGCTATCTCTCTACAATAGCCCAGAGCTACCTCCCGATTTTGCCTACTTCCCCCATGTTAATCCGTCCGCCCCCAAGGGCGGAACGATTACCCATACCGCCGTGGGGGGCAGTTTCGACTCTACCAACCCGTTTATTATTCGCGGCACGCCGGTTACCGGTATTTCTAAAATTTATGACTCGTTGATGGCCAGTAATCCTGGTGAGCCGTTTAGCTTATACGGGCTACTGGCAGAAGGCGTCCGCCTGGATCCGGAACGTCGGTGGATAGAGTTCGATTTGCGCCCAGAGGCTCGCTTCCAGGACGGGGAGCCGGTAACGGCCTATGATGTGGTGTTCTCACTGAACCTGCTGCGTGAACAAGGCAACCCCTTCTACAGTAGCTATTACGCCGGTGTCGAACACGTTATCGCCTTAAACGATCATCAAGTGCGCTTTGAATTTAATGACACTGAATCACGCGAGCTGCCACTGATTGTGGCCCAGCTGCCTATTTTACCTCGTCACTACTGGGAACCCCGCGACTTCAGCTCTCCGACTCTGGATGCACACCCTGGGTCAGGTCCCTATCGCATTAGCGAGGTAGACCCTGGACGGCGAATTGTCTATCAGCGAGATGACAACTATTGGGGTAAGAATTTGCCCGTCAATGTGGGTCGCTACAACATCGACCGTGTTGTTTATGAGTACTACCGCGACCGTGATATTGCCTGGGAAGCCTTCAAAGCAGGCCTTACCGACTTCAGGACTGATGCACGCGCTGCTACTTGGGCCATTGGCTATGATAATTTTCCAGCCTACCGAGACGGCTTAATTAAGCGGATTACCGTGCCCGATGTTAACCCCTCCATGATGCAGGCGTTTGTCTTCAACTTACGCGAAGAGAAGTTTCAGGACCCAAAGGTTCGAGAAGCACTGAGCCTTACGTTTGATTTCCCCTGGCTCAACACCAATATTTTCTATGGCACCTATCGGCGCACGGAAAGTTTTTTTCAAAATTCTGAAATGGAAGCTACTGGAACGCCATCAAAAGAAGAACTTGCGCTACTCGAACCTTTTCGTGAAGTGTTGATGGACTCCCATCATTCAGAACGACTGTTCACCGACCCGCTGCCCATTGAACACCCTACAGAGCTGCGTGAACGCCTGCGGCTTGCGCTTGACCTGCTGCGCGACGCTGGCTACCGCGTAGAAGATGGTGTGTTGGTGCACGGTGAAACAGGCCGACCGCTTACCCTGGAAGTACTGCTCTACGACTCTGGCCTGGAGCGTGTTGTGCAACCCATGCTACGCAATATGGCACGCCTTGGGGTTCAAACGTCGCTACGCATTGTCGATATCAATCAATACCTTAACCGAGTTCGCAGCTACGATTACGACATGGTCATCAGCCATTTCCCCCAGTCTAACAATCCTGGCAATGAACAACGCGATTTTTGGACCAGTGCTGCTGCAGAGGCACCACAAAGTCGTAATCGCATGGCCCTTGCCCACCCTGCTGTCGATGCGCTGGTGGAGCAGCTGATTCGTGCTGATGACCGGGAAACGCTAGATACCATTACACAAGCGCTTGATCGCGTGCTGCGCTGGGGCTTTTATGTCATTCCGCACTATCATTCAGGCGAAACGCGGATTGCTGTGTGGGATAAATTTGGCTACCCAGAACCGTTTCCAGCTTATGCCATGGATTTAGACGCTTGGTGGGTAAACACCGATCGAGAAGCAGAACTACAACGCCGTCATCGACGCCGCTGATTCAGCCAACATAGATTTATCAAACATAGATTCATTCAACATAGTTATAACAGCTTACCGGCAATAACTTTTGGCCCCCAATTACTCATGGAGCGCGCTGTGGCACGTTATACCTTACGCCGACTGCTACTGATGATCCCGACCCTGTTCGGCATCATGCTGCTTAACTTCATGATTGTTCAGGCTGCCCCTGGGGGACCCATTGATCAAATGTTGGCCCGCTTTGAGGGGGCCGACGCCATGGCAAGCACACGCCTGGATATGGGGGGCGCTGATGTACAAGTTAATGATGACTCTAGGGGCGCGCGTGGAATCGATCCACGCTTTATCGAGCAATTAGAGCAGCAATTTGGCTTTGACAAACCCGCTCATGAACGGTTTATCGGCATGATGGTGGACTATCTCACCTTCGATTTCGGCACCAGTTTTTTTCGTGATCGACCGGTGATTGAACTGATGATCGAGCGCCTGCCCGTGTCTATTTCGTTAGGCTTATGGACAACGCTGCTGGTCTATCTCATTTCTATTCCTTTAGGCATCAGCAAAGCGCTACGACACGGCTCTCACTTTGATGTCTGGACCTCAGGCCTAGTGATCGTAGGCTATGCCATCCCTGGCTTTTTGTTCGCCATTCTTCTTATTGTCGTGTTTGCTGGTGGCACTTACCTGGATTGGTTTCCTCTACGCGGCTTAACATCACCCGATTTCTCCGAGCTATCCACATGGGGCAAGATTAAAGACTACTTCTGGCATATCACCCTACCGGTACTGGCTGCCGCGATTGGCAGTTTTGCCACGCTCACCATGCTGACTAAAAACAGCTTTTTGGATGAAATTCATAAGCAGTACGTACTGACAGCCCGGGCCAAAGGTGCCGACGAGCAGCGTATTTTGTATGGCCATGTTTTCCGTAACGCCATGCTGATCATCATTGCTGGGTTGCCCTCTGCAATGATTGGCATTTTCTTTACCGGCGCACTGCTCATCGAGGTGATTTTCTCTTTGGATGGCCTCGGCTTATTAGGCTTTGAGGCAGTAATGCAGCGAGACTACCCCGTCATTTTCGGAACGCTATTCCTGTATACGGTAATCGGGCTGCTGCTAAAGCTAGTATCCGACTTGACCTATGTGTGGGTAGACCCACGCATTGATTTTGCGTCGAGGGAGTCATAAACATGACATTTATCAGCTCGCGTCTTTCGCCGATTACGCTGCGTCGCCTAGCAGCATTTAAAGCCAATCGCCGCGCCCGAGTATCGCTGTGGCTATTTGGCGTTCTGTTTATTGTCAGCCTATTTGCTGAACTCATCGCCAACGACAAGCCTCTCGTAATGAAATATGACGGGCAGTGGTATGTACCGCTACTGGTCGATTATCCAGAAACCGAATTCGGTGGTTTCTTACCCACCCGTACCGACTACTTAGACCCCTTTGTCCAACAGCAAATTAGCGACCACGGTTGGGCGCTATGGCCGATTATTCCCTACTCCTATCAAACCCTCGATATGCTGATGACACGACCTTCGCCTGCACCGCCAGATAGGCGCCATTGGCTGGGTACCGATGATCAAGGGCGTGATGTATTAGCGCGAGTCATTTACGGGTTTCGACTATCGGTTGCCTTTGCTCTGGCGCTCACCGCAGGCTCCTTGGTCCTAGGAGTGGTGGCGGGCGGTGTGCAGGGTTATTTTGGCGGCAAAGTAGACCTCATCGGACAGCGCATCACAGAAATCTGGTCTGGGTTACCGGTGCTATTTCTGCTGATTATATTGGCTAGCTTTGTGCAGCCCGGTTTCTGGTGGCTACTTGGCATCATGCTGTTGTTTTCGTGGCTGGGACTGGTTGATATCGTACGCGCCGAGTTTTTGCGTGCACGCAATCTCGAGTACGTGCGTGCAGCGAAGGCCATGGGGCTCCCTTCTCGGCTGATTATGTGGCGCCACGTGTTACCTAACGCGATGGTAGCCACCCTGACGTTTATCCCCTTCCTGTTCACTGGTGCCATTGGCACGCTCACCGCGCTGGACTTTTTAGGCTTTGGTCTGCCACCTGGCGCGCCTTCACTTGGTGAACTAGCGGCACAAGGCAAAAATAACCTGCATGCTCCATGGCTTGGCATCACCGCGTTTATGACGCTTGCCATTATGCTCTCACTACTGGTGTTTATTGGTGAAGGACTTCGCGATGCCTTCGACCCACGACATGTGAAGCAGCATCAGTCACCGGCCCAGGAAACCAAGCATGCCTAGTCACGCAAACAATGCCCAACCACTACTGCGCTTAAGCGAGTTTTGTGTTTCCTTCGATGGCAACGTCGTTGTCGATTCCCTCTCTCTCACTGTCAATGCGGGCGAAACGCTCGCTATCGTGGGGGAATCTGGCTCAGGCAAGTCGGTCTCTGCCCTGGGCGCGATTAATTTACTGCCTGACAACGCTAAGGTAAGTGGTCAGCGCTGGTTAGAAGAGACCGACCTTAATCAACTAGGCAAACGTGATTGGAATGGTATACGCGGTAATCAGGTGGGATTTATTTTCCAAGAGCCGATGACGTCGCTCAACCCGCTTCACCGCATTGGCAAGCAAATAGGCGAAACCCTTCGTTTACACCAGGGCCTCAGCGGTCAGGCTGCACGTACACGGGCCAAGGCACTGTTAGAACAAGTCAAACTACCGCGTCCTGATGAACTGCTTGATGCCTGGCCACATCAACTTTCTGGCGGCCAGCGCCAGCGGGTAATGATCGCCATGGCCATTGCCAATAATCCGGCACTGCTGATTGCGGATGAGCCAACGACAGCGCTCGATGTGACCGTTCAGCAAGAGATTTTAGCCCTGCTGAAAGAACTTCGCGATCATCACGGCATGGGCGTGCTATTTATCAGTCACGACTTAAACTTGGTACGCCGCCATGCAGACCGGATATGTGTCATGTATCAAGGGAAAATTCAGGAAACCGGTAGCGTTGCCGATGTATTTATTAATCCCCAAAGCGACTACACCAAAGCCCTCATTGCCGCCGAACCAGAAGGCCGGCCTGCTGAACCTGCCGATACCACGCCGCTTTTGACCACACGCCAGCTTAGCGTGAGTTTCAAGCGCCCGAGGACAGGACTTTTTCAGCGCCAGCCACCCGCTTTTGAGGCCCTGAAAGCCACCGACCTAACCATCGCTCCTGGCGAAACGCTGGGCATTGTTGGCGAATCAGGCTCTGGAAAAACGACGCTGGCGTCAGCGGTTATGCGATTAGTCGCTAGCCAAGGTGAGGTGATACTGGGCAATGCCACGTTGAGTCAGCTCTCTGGCGACACGCTTCGACGCCAGCGCCACCGGCTACAAATGGTTTTTCAAGATCCTTACGGAGCGCTTTCTCCGCGCATGCCGGTATTTGATATTGTCAGTGAAGGCCTGCAGTTTCATTACCCTAACTTGACCAATGCAGAAGTCACCGAACGCGTGCATCGTACGCTGCGAGAAGTGGGTCTGCCGGAAAGCTGTGCTGCCCGTTACCCTCATGAGTTTTCGGGGGGACAGCGCCAGCGCATAGCGGTGGCACGGGCAATTATCCTAGAACCTGAGCTACTGGTACTGGACGAACCAACCTCAGCGTTAGATCGAACAGTACAAAAACAGCTGGTCACGCTGCTGCGCGAACTTCAGGCACGCCGCCAACTAAGCTACCTGTTTATCAGCCATGATCTTGCCGTGGTGCGCGCTATGGCCCACCGCATTATGGTGCTAAAAGATGGCAACGTAGTAGAACAAGGGGATTGCCTTGAAGTGCTCGCCGCCCCGCAGCATCCCTATACCAAAGCATTGATAGAAGCTGCCCACTTGCACTAGCTACCTGGTTAACATGAACGTTCGTCTCGGCACTTTCCAAGCTGGCCACGCATGAACGCAGAAGCAAGATAACGGTATAAAAACTCATTGCTCATAATAAAAACGCCCCGGCCTTTGGCACGGGTATGTGCTGACCGGGGCGTTTTATCCACTAGCAGTGACGCTAAGTGTGTTTAGAAGCTGGCAATTTCTTCAGGCGTTAGCTCCCGCCATTCACCAGGTGCTAGGTCATCTGGCAAGACCACATCGCCAATCGAACGGCGATGAAGCGCATTGACGTGATTGCCTAGGGCTGCAAACATGCGCTTCACTTGATGATAGCGCCCTTCAGTAATGGTCAATTCCGCTTGCTGAGGAGTAATAAACCTCAGCACGGCAGGTTGCGTTGGCGTTTCTTCACCATCCAGTAGAAGTCCTTCCTCTACTTGGTTAATGGCCCACTCAGCGGCGCTACCTTCCATAGGCTCCGCCAACTCTGCAATGTATACCTTGGCACAGCGATGGCGCGGCGAGGTGACACGATGGGACCATTGGCCATCATCAGTGAGCAATAACAAGCCGGTGGTATCTACATCCAACCGCCCTACCGGCTGCAGTCGCTCTACTTTGGGTAGATCAATGAGGTCAATCACCCTTGGGTAAAGCCCACGGCGGGCAGTGCACTCTACTTCCAGCGGCTTATGCATCATCAGGTAACGCAACCCAACCAGCGCTAGCGTCTCACCATTGAACTTTACTTCGTCGTTCTGGGTGTCAATTTGGGTCGCCGACTGCTTGATGGGCTCGCCATTCAGGGTCACCTCGCCATTTTTTAACGCACGCTTTGCTAGGCTGCGCGTCAACGGGGTTGTTTCACTCAAAAAGCGATCAAGGCGCATTATTGACCCACTCCTGGCAGAAGCGAAAAGCGGTCGGCATCTTGCCAGGCAGGAAATTTTTCTCGAAAAGCATCTAGGTCCGTTTTATTTAGCGTCCCCGTTTCAATAAACGGAGAGTTTGCAGGGTGGTCGATCAGCGGTTCCCCTTTGAAATCGACCAGCATGGAATCGCCGCTATAGGCGAGTCCTTTGGCATCTTCACCGACGCGGTTGACACCCACTACGTAAACTAGGTTTTCAACTGCACGCGCTTGTAAAAGAGTGCGCCATGGGTGACGCCGGGGTGCAGGCCAGTTCGCCACACACAGCGCGGCATCATACTCGAAATGTTCGCCCTCTGCTGGCTGCTGGCGCATCCAAACGGGAAACCTCAGGTCATAGCATACGCTCAATAGCAGCCTGAAACCTTTCAGTTCAACGATCTTCCGGCCATTGCCCATACCATAGCGTTCATGCTCTCCGGCCATACGAAATAAATGGCGTTTATCGTAGTACTGCAAGTCACCGCTGGGGGTAGCCCATACCATACGGTTGAAGTATTGCCCTTCATCGACAATGGCCACGCTGCCGGTCATTACACAGCCTCTCGCCTTGGCCTGCGTCTGTAACCAGGCAACGCTCTGGCTCGCGTTCATGGGCTGGGCCATTTCCCGTGAGTTCATGGTGAAGCCAGTCGCAAACATCTCTGGCAACACAATTAAATCGGTATCGCGGCTATCTAATTCGCCTAATAGCCGCTCAAGATGCGCATGGTTGGCCTGAGGATCTTCCCAGCGCAAATCGCACTGCACTAAGCTCGTTTTCAGTTGACTCATGCCATGTCTCCTTTGCATCAGTGTGTTCGTCAATTATGTGCTAGATTAGCATTTTTAATTAATGAGGCTGCTATGTTTCCACCCGCATCAAGGGACCCTGAAGCGGTCAAGGGCGTTATGTTCGGCTTAACGGCCTACACTATGTGGGGCTGCTTCCCACTATTTTTCGCTCTGTTTGATGGCATTCCCGCATTTGAAATCCTGATACATCGGATTTTGTGGTCGTGCCTTTTCCTGGTCGGGTTAATCAGCATACTGCGCCGATGGGCGCCAGTGGTTAGCGCACTTGTTGAGCCTAAGCGCTTGGGACGCGTACTCGCTTGCGCGTTACTGATTGCCTTTAACTGGGGCCTCTATATCTATGCAGTTGAAAGCAAGCAGGTGTTACAAGCCAGTTTAGGCTACTTTCTAACGCCGCTGGTAAACATTGCCTTGGGCGTACTGGTGCTACGCGAAGTAATGGCTCGCCTCCAACTGGTTGCGCTTGGTTTGGCAAGTTTAGCGATTGCAATCCAGTTTGTGATGCTGGGTGAACTGCCGTGGATCAGCCTGTTACTAGCACTCAGCTTTGGTAGCTACGGATTATTTCGCAAGCAAGTGCCTCTTGATGGGCTTTCAGGCCTGTTTGTGGAGACGCTGCTGCTATTCCCACTAGCACTAATAGCGCTCACTTGGCTCAGTTGGCAGGGGGAGTCTCACTTTATTCATAATGTGCCGATGAGCGCTCTGCTAATAATTAGCGGTGTGTTAACTGCCCTGCCGTTGATGGCCTTTGCCGGGGCTGCACGACGCTTACGGCTGGCAACGCTAGGGTTTCTGATGTATATCAATCCCAGCATTCAGTTTTTGATTGCAATCATCATCTTTGGCGAGCCTCTAGGGCTCATCCAGTTAGCGACCTTTGTGATGATCTGGGCGAGCTTAGCGCTATATTCCTGGTCCTCTTGGCAATCACGCCCGCGCCAGCAGGTGACTTCCTGAGGTTAACTCTTCCACTGGTTTTTCAATACTCACTGCACTGGTGTCATTTGTCTTTTCAGGCTGGTAACCCACGCGGAAGCCTCCCCAGTGCTTACCATTAATGTAAATGGGAACCGAAAGGTCGTGCATTATTTCGCCAGTGTCACGCTTATAGGTTTGTAGCAGCAACGGTTTCTCATGGGCGCCGCAACGACTGCCCGTCGGATCATCAAAAATGCGTTTGCTGCGGCAATACTTGAGATCGTGATCGTAATCACCGGTGGGCTCGCGGCTAACGGCTGCGTTATGGGTAGGCACATAGCCGTTGCGGTCACATGCAATGGCGTAACTTAACCCATACTCAGTAAGCAAAGGTTCTTGCAAGCTGGGTAACTGTAAGTCCGTGAATGCATCAAAGCCTGTATGGTAAAGCGGTGGCTGTGTCCCTGGCATGACCTTGTAATCAGGCTGGAACAGCGACGTTTCTGATAACTCACCGGAGGCAATCGCTTTCTCAAACGATTTACCAATACGGTTAGCCGCTTGGCGAGCAACGCTAAACACATGCTGATGACGCCCCTGTAAACGCTGCTGCGCCAGCTCGCCATCAACGCCTTCTGCAGCGTCCATTAACGCCCGAGCTTGCTGGGCTAAATCGCGCATATCGCGATTGCCCTCATCTACATCGTCTTCAAGCTGACGTAAGCTATCAGCAACTGTTTGGCTATGGACTTTGGTGCTTTCCATTGCTTCTGCGACGCTGGTGATTTCCTGCTCAACTTGATCGAACTGTTGCGTGATAGTGGCAAGACTGCCGCCCACCTGCTGCATCCCTTGGGAACGCTCTCTGATACGGTTCATCAGCGCTCCCATCGTACCAACAACACGTTGGCCACTCTGGTGCATATCTTTAACAAGCTCATCGACGCTTTGTGTCGCCGTTGACGTCTTTAGTGCCAAGTTGCGCACTTCGCCCGCGACCACCGCAAATCCTCGTCCATGCTCGCCCGCTCGAGCTGCCTCAATAGAAGCATTGAGTGATAACAGATGCGTTTGTTCTGCTATTCCCTCAATCATCGACGTCACGTTGCGGACGCGCTCAATTTTGTCGTTAAGCGCAGATAGCATTTCCAGCGCCTGATCAGAGCGCTCGGAAACATCACTCATATCGCCAATAATATCAGCCAGCTCATCATGATTGTGATGACTTGCCTGACGAGCGCTCTCGGCAAGCGAGGCGACATGGCTAGCACTGACACTCACTTGCATGATGGCGGTATTAATAGCGTTCATACTCGATGACGCGTCACTTGCCATGGCTTCCTGCTTAGTGAGGCGTTGCGCCATAAGATCAGCGTAATGAGAAACCTCTGCCGAGGCGATAGCCGTGCTACTTGCTCGGTTCATCAACCGATAGGCCATCGCGCGAAGCGCACCATAGTCGCGAATGGGCTTGAAACCGTGAATGGGTTTTGTCAAACGCGCTTGATCAGCTGAGTAAACCAACATCATCGTTACGAGCATTAAACCTGCACCAGCTCCCGTCGCTAACAGCAGCGCAGCATAGGGAAAAGCACCAGATTCAGTCATCATCCAAACAGAAACACCTAGCACTGCCAAGGGCACTAATAGCCAAAGTAGTCGCATGTGGGGTACTCTTTTTTATTTGACGTTATTGAGCAGTCAATCAATAAAAATAAAGCAGGAGCGATTAGCCACTTTTCAGTCAGCTTAACGGGTTATGCTAATGAATGAAGTAGCACTTTCGGGTCAGAACATGCTTTTGCTTGAAAGCAAAGGCCATCACTGCCCACTCAACACGTTAAACTGATGGACTCACCAGTGGTTGGGGTTTAAAAAAACGAAGCTGACGCCAGGAGCTTATGTTCAAGCGCTATTTTCCTATTCTTACATGGCTGCCCCACTACCATAAGCGCCTGCTAGGTGCCGATATATTAGCGGGACTCATCGTAACCGTGATGGTGATTCCGCAGTCATTAGCCTATGCCTTACTTGCTGGTTTGCCCGCGGTAGTGGGCCTATATGCCAGTATTTTGCCGCAACTTCTGTATACCTTTTTAGGCACCAGCCGTACCCTGGCCGTAGGGCCGGTGGCCATCATTGCATTAATGACGGGCGCTGCACTCTCCTCTGTAGCAACGCCCGGCAGCCCCGACTATTTACAAGCTGCGCTGGTACTTTCATTACTTTCTGGCGGTATATTGGTCGCGATGGGTGCCCTTAAAATGGGCTTTTTTAGCAATTTTTTAAGTCATCCGGTTATCTCGGGCTTTTTAACCGCATCGGGAATTCTGATTGCCGTTAGTCAACTGGGAAGCCTATTGGGTATCTCCAGCAGTGGCTTTACGCTGGCAGAGCGTGTGATAACCCTCTTACCTAATCTCCCCACCTTTAACCCCTATACGCTTGTAATCGGTGCTGGAACACTGTTTTTTCTCGTTATGATGCGGCGTTTTGGTAAGCAGAGCCTTAGTGCTATTGGTTTGCCTAGAGCGCTCGCCGAGTTAATCACCAAGGCGGGTCCTGTCTTTGCGGTGATTATTACCACGCTGGCTGCTTGGCATTGGCAGTTGGCCGACCAAGGCGTTGCCATTGTCGGCGCTATTCCCAGTGGGCTACCTGCGCTAAGTTTTCCCTGGGGAGATACGTCACTATGGCGCGCCCTGTTCATCCCTGCGCTACTGATTAGTTTGGTGGGGTTTGTCGAGTCTGTTTCCATGGGACAAATGTTGGCAGCAAAACGGCGCCAACGTATCTCCCCTAACCAGGAACTGATTGGCTTAGGCGCCGCTAATCTAGCCGCAGGGTTTACCAGCGGCATGCCGGTCACCGGTGGCCTTTCGCGCACGGTCATCAACTATGATGCTGGGGCACAAACACCCGCAGCCGGAGCCTTTGCAGCACTGGGAATAGCGTTGATAACGATGGCGTTTACTGGCTGGCTCTACTACCTGCCGATTGCTACGTTGGCCGCGACAATTACCGTGTCTATTTTAACCCTGGTCGATATCCCCATGTTGCGCCAAACGTGGCGCTATTCTCGCAGTGACTTCGCCGCGATGGCCGTCACCATCCTGGTAACCCTAGTTGAAGGTATCGAAGCAGGCATTATCGGCGGTGTTAGTCTTTCTATCGCGTTATTCTTGTATCGCACCAGCCGCCCCCATAGCGCATTGGTTGGCCGGGTGCCGGACACCGAGCACTTTCGAAATACCGAACGCCACGATGTTGAAACCGTCAGTAATGTGGCGTTACTGCGAATCGACGAAAGTCTCTATTTTGCGAACGCCCGCTACCTTGAAGATACCGTTTATAATTTAGTTGCCAGCTATCCTGAGCTGGAGCACGTCGTTCTTATCTGTTCAGCCGTTAATTTAATTGATGCATCAGCACTCGAGAGCCTGGATGCGATCAATGCGCGCTTAAAAGACTCCGATGTAAAACTTCACCTGTCCGAGGTGAAGGGTCCCGTTATGGACCAGCTCAAAAAGAGTGATTTTTTAGAGGCCCTGACCGGGCGCGTTTTTCTTAGCACTTACGCCGCTTGGCGTGAATTTTCATAAGCATGTTTTCTTAAGCGTACAAAGCACCTTTAACTAACGCTCGTTTGAATGCATCATAGACTTCTAAACAAGTGCATCGATACCAAGAGCGCCAAGGAGTGGGGATGCCAAGCGAGTGGATAGCGTGTGATGATCAAACAGTCACCCTTAAAGGCGAGTGGACGCTTGCCAATTATCGCCTTATCAAAGCGGCGCTTCAGCACAGTGAAACTCACACTGAGCTTGGCAAGCCAACAGATGCGACGGTTTCACTTGACGCAATAACTCGCCTTGATACCGCCGGTGCCATACTCATTGTGGAGCTGATTGGCGTTGAGAAAGCGCAATCGGTAGCAGATTGGGCAGCAGAACTGCCGAAAGAGCAGCAGGCGTTGCTGGTGCGTATTGCCGAAGCCATGGAAGCGCCACTGGACGTTGATCCTCCTTCCTATTCGCGCATTAGCCAAGCGCTTGCCAGCGTGGGTCAGCACATGGTGGGGCTATGGTCTCAGCAGCGCCAGTTGTTGGCCTTTATTGGTCTCGTCGTGGCCACCCTCTTCCAACTGATATTGCGGCCATGCCACTGGCGCTTAACAGCCACCGTGGCCCATATCCAGCAGAGCGGTCTTAATGCCGTCCCCATCGTCGCGCTACTCACCTTTATGGTGGGCGCCGTCGTGGCTTTCCTTGGCGCTACCGTTTTGCAGGATTTTGGCGCCACAATTTATACCATTGATCTTGTGGCGTTCTCATTCTTGCGAGAGTTCGGCGTTTTGCTTTCTGCGATCCTACTCGCGGGACGAACCGCCAGTGCCTTTACCGCCCAAATTGGCGCCATGAAATCCAATGAAGAGATAGATGCCCTGCAGGCTCAGGGGCTTGATCCTATCGAGCTTTTGGTGCTCCCACGGGTAATGGCAATGTTAATTAGCCTGCCCATGCTCGCCTTTGTAGGTATGCTCAGCGGCTTAGCGGGCGGCGCCATGGTCACCTCTCTGTCACTGGATATTTCACTTACCCAGTTTATGGCCACGCTGCAAAAAGACGTATCGGTAACACACTTTTTGGTAGGACTAAGCAAAGCCCCGGTGTTTGCCTTCGTGATCGCCGTAATCGGCTGCCTGGAAGGCTTTAAGGTCAGCGGTAGCGCGCAGTCGGTGGGAGAACACACCACTTCAAGTGTCGTTCAATCGATTTTTATGGTGATTCTAATTGATGCCGTCGCCGCGCTATTCTTTATGGAGATGGGCTGGTGATCAATTCAGATAAACCGACAGAGCAAAATGACTTACCGGTTATTAAGGTTCGAGGCTTGGTGAACCGCTTTGGCACTCATGTGGTTCACGAAAATTTAGATCTGACCCTTGAACGCGGGGAAATCCTCGGCGTTGTAGGCGGTTCTGGTACCGGCAAATCAGTGCTGTTACGCAGCATCGTCGGTTTGAAACGACCCAATGACGGCACGGTTGAAGTCCTCGGCACAACGCTTAACGAGCTTAACGAGGCACAGCGCAGTCAAATAGAGCGACGCTTTGGCGTGCTGTTTCAGCGCGGTGCACTGTTCAGCTCGTTGAACCTGCAGGAGAATATTGCCCTACCGCTCATTGAGCATGCCAGGCTACCCCGTGAAGACGCCGAGCATCTTGCCAGGGTCAAGCTAGCGTTAGTCGGGCTTCCGCCACAGGCCGCGCTGCAGTTTCCTGAGTCGCTGTCTGGCGGCATGGTCAAGCGCGCTGCCCTTGCCCGTGCCTTAGCGCTTGATCCTGACATCCTGTTTCTTGATGAGCCCACAGCTGGGCTTGACCCTATTGGCGCGGCGGCCTTCGATCAGTTGCTGGTCACCCTTCGCGATGCGCTGGGATTCAGCGTATTTCTGGTTACCCATGACCTGGATACGCTCTACGCTGCCTGCGATCGGGTCGCGGTACTCTCACAGAAACGTGTGCTGGTGGTGGATACCATCGATAAAGTGGCGGATACCGACGATGAATGGATTCAAGACTACTTTCACGGCCCGCGTGGTCGAGCCGCTCAGCGTGCTCATACCGCCTTTTCAAATAACGCAAACGTCCAGGAGTGACTGCACATGGAAACCCGCGCGCATCACGTTTTGATAGGTTTGTTCACACTGGGCACCGCCGCGGCAGCGCTGCTGTTTGCGCTATGGATGAGCTATGCCGCCGGAGAGCGTAACTATCAACCTTACCGGATTCTGTTTGAGCGCAGTGTTAGTGGTTTATCAATTGGCAGTAAGGTGCAGTACAACGGCATTGAAGTTGGCGATGTTACCGAGCTGACACTGAACCCTGACGACCCACGCCAAGTTATTGCCAGTGTGCGAGTCTATGAAGACACCCCCGTCAAAACAGATACCCGAGCAAAGTTAGCCTTTGCCAGCATTACCGGCAGCATGTCGGTTCAGCTGTATGGAGGCACCCCAGAAAGCCCCCGCCTAGTAAACCAAACGGACAGCATGGCACCGTTTATCAACGCAGACCCTTCACCGATCGCCACGCTATTTGATGAAGGCGAAACAATGATTCAAAACATTAACTCTATTCTGATAAACGTTAATGAACTATTTAATGACGGCAATCGTGAACAAGCCGGCACTATTTTGACGAGTATTGCGCAGATCACAGAGATGATCGCCTCGCAACAAACAGCGCTTGATCAAAATATGGCACTGTTCGGCGAAGTGTCACGCCAAGCCACAACGACCCTTGAAAGCATCGATACCCTCAGCCAAGAGGCGACACAGCTATTGCGTCAAGATGGCCAGCAAATGATGCAAAGTGCTGAAAGCGCCAGTCGTGATGTGGCCAGCGCCGCGCAACGAATTGAACAGCTCGTTAACGACAATGCCGGTGCTGTCGACAGTACGCTGCAGGGGGCACAAGACATTGCTCCCGCACTTTCAGCCCTACGTTCTACACTAACTAATCTTGAGCGTATTACTCGCCAGCTTGAAGAGAGTCCCACAGACTTCTTCCTGGGCCGAGATCAGGTAAAGGAGTTTCGTCCATGAGCTTGCGCTTTACGTTTAGCATCGTCACATTAGCGGCGCTTGTATTAAGCGCCGGTTGTTCAATACTGCCCGAAAGTAATCCCGCAACGCTCTATCGGCTGCCATCGTCTGCCACGCAGTCTGAACACACGGCTGCCACCCTCCCCGTAAGACTGGGCATTGCTACCCCAGGGGCAGGCCACTTGCTTAACAGCAACCGTATTGTGGTCTACCCAGAAGGCAATGTAGTCAATGTGTATGAGGGCGTACGCTGGCATGAAGACGCCCCAGAAATGCTTCAAGCGCGCTTAATTTCTGACCTGCAGCAGCGCCAACTATTCACTGGTGTAAGTAGCGACCGACTGCCCCACGATGTGTTGCTACTCAGCGAACTGCGCCATTTCCAAAGTGAGTACGACACTTCCCCACCCAGTATTCACCTTCAATTAGATGTCCAGCTTGTGAATACACAACACCGAAAACCACTAGCTGCGACTAGTTTTGTTATCCGCACCCGCGCGGATAGTCCAGAGATTCCGGACGTCGTCAATGCGTTTGGCGCGGCCAGTGATGCGCTAGCTGAGCAGCTTTCAGCATGGGTCGCGGCGCAATCAAGCAGTCTGAGAACCGCCGATTGACGGCGTCTTTCTTAAAAAATCACGCGGGTCTTTAGGATAAAAATGTTCAGGCTGGCACTCTAAATGGGTAAAAAATCGCGTGTCTTTGTAAGGCATTTTCATAAAGCCGGACACGCCTAACCCCTCGATCTGGCTTACAGACGCCAACATCTGCGCCAGCAAAGCCCGAAACTCGGCTTCCCGGCTAGGGTCCAGTAGCCGATAATAGCTATGGATTTTAAGATGCTTTGGTAGTGACTCAAAGATAATCATGCCGGTGTGATGAATCTCATTCAGCCGTTGCAGTATGTGCATAATGGTGTCAGGCAGGACCAGTAGCTCTTCTGGATCAGGGCCGTCTTCAAAGTAGCTATGCTGGCGAGTGAGGTCTTCCATTTCTGGAACTGCGCTCAGCTCGTAGTCAATCGTGGTGTCAGGATCACAATGAAAAGGCTCTTCCGCACTCGCGCGCTCTAAATGCAGCGTTTGGCGGGCATTAAACAAACAGCTTTTAAACACCCCTTGGCGATGGATGGCTCGCGCCAAGTGCACCATATTGTTAACGGCTTGAATGAACGCTGGCTTTAACGCGGGATCGTGTAGGTTAAGTGAGGAGTCTATATAGACGCCCTCTCGCTCCCAGCGTACTGCTAAACCACCGACAACCGGGTATTTTCCTAAGCGACTCACCGAGGCCAAAAACGCCTTTTCGGTTTCCCCCATGCCCTGCATAAATTGCTTGTAATAGCGGTCTAACTGCACATCATTAACATCATTAAGTGTCTCTTCCGCGTTCGCTTCGCGCAGAAACGCCTTCCGAGAGCTGTAAACGACCGTATCAATCTCTTGGTGCGCCGCACGGCCCCAAACAGGCACTAACGGTGTTTGTGTTGGCGTAGGTAAATCTAACATCACCACTTTGGCCATGCGGGACATCGCCTGTAAATAGTGATCCCCTGCTTTATGGTGTATGTGTGGGTCGGGATCCAGCATGCCGTCCAAGGTGCGGGCAAACTCCAAAGGTAGCCCCAGCGAGCTAGCGGGAATGGCACGATGACCAAAGCGGCAAGATTGCGCAGAAGCTAATGCATATAGCGTGCCTGCGGCCCCTTGCTCATCGAAACGAGGCGATGATAGCGCTCCATTTAGCTGCTCTTCACCAATAAAGTAGACATCGCCCAGTCGGGCGTTGGTTTGCTGCAGGTTGTCGGACATTAATTCCATCACGTTTGCCCCGACAAATTGGAGCTTTTCATCTAACTGGGCAAACACGGACGATCCCCAGTCAATCAATGCGATGGACTCGGTATCTGGATCAAATACCAAATTTGACGGCTTGATGTCGCCATGCACAACGGGACGTGCATTGGGCCCCGTTTCGCGGCGCAGTGCAGAAAGAATATCGGCCAACTGGTTGGCAATGCTCACCACTAATCGTGGAGAGAGACGGCCTTCTTTCAGTGACACCTGTTCCAGGTTCCAACCAGGCGCACGCTCCATCACCAGAATTGACTGGCCTCGGGAGCGTTGGTAAGCCACCAGCTTTGGTATGCGGGGATGGGAAACCTGATCAAGCATAAACGCCTCTTCTTCAAGGCGTTCTTGTAAATGAGTCGGTAGCGTAATACGTGAGAATTTAAACACGTAGTGGGCAGGCACATCTTGGTGTTGCGCGCTGCCCGCAAATACAAAGCCATAGGCACCTTTACCCACCAGCTCAATCCCCGTGTAGCCCAACTGGGCGAGCTGTGCCTGACACAGTGCTACCCAGTCTTTCAGCTTACGGGCATCATGGTGGCTAAGTAGATATACCGACTGCTCTTCCGGTATATAAAACTGCTGGAGCGGTGCCTGAGACATTTCTCATTCCTTGCCAACCAACTTCGGGCTATTTAACCTCTTGCCATGCAATGCCTAGCAACCTTAGCCCAAGTGCAGCAGCATGGTTTCAGGCGCTTCCAAATAGCCTTTCCAAGCATTGCAGAACCTGGCGATGGTACCACCATCAATAAAGCGGTGATCGCCTGCCCAGGTGATGGTCATAATGGCTCGCCGCTGAACTTCTCCTTGCTCGTCGAAGCGCGGTAACCATTGGGTTTTACCAATCGCCACTATCGCCGCTTCCGGCGCATTGATAATCGGCGCGGCATAGGTTCCGCCCAACGCACCAATGTTAGAAATACTAATGGTGCCACCTTTGAGATCAGCCTGATCGACACGCCCTTCGCGGGCCGCAACGGTTAAACGCCCCACTTCACGAGCAATGTCTAGCAGCGTTAAACGCTCAACACCTTTCACATTGGGCACCAGCAAACCGGCTTTGCTATCCACCGCCATGCCGATATTGCACTGTTCGTAGTAGTGCAGTTCGTTGGCTTCCGCGTTTAGTTGGGCATTGATGATCGGCGCCTCAGTAACCGCCAGTGCCATAGCTTTCATGAAAAAGGGCATAAGTGTTAACCGCTCACCAAGCGCCTCTACCCGTGGCTTTAGACGCTCGCGCAGCGCCAGCAGATCGGTCACATCGATCTCTTCGCCATAGTGAAAATGCGGGATGGAGCTGGCTGCCTCAACCATTCTTTTCGCCATCACCGCGCGCACACCGCGAAGCGGTTCGACGCGAGGCAACTGTGTTCCTTGGGTGACTTGCGATGGTGCTTGGCTAGGGGCAGCAGAAGGTTGATTCAGGTGCGCCAGCACGTCTTCTTTTAATACCCGGCCATCTTTACCACTGCCAGCAATGGCAGTTAACTCAAGTTGATGTTCACGAACGAGACGTCGCACGGCTGGGCTAGCAGGTATTTTGCCGCTGCTCGTACTAAGGCTGCAGGTACTGGATGCCACAGCGGCTTGCTCAACTGCCTTGGCTGAGCCACTGTCAGCGTCAGCGACAGGTGATTGAGGCTCGTTAGCCTGTTCCGTCGCGCCGGCTTCTTGCGTGTCATTTTCTGCTTGGTAGGCATAAAGCGGTGCGTGTACTTTGGCAATTTTTCCTTGGGCAACATAAAGTTTGGTGACCACGCCTGCTTCGGGAGCGGTAATTTCCACGAGCGCTTTATCGGTCATCACCTCGACAATCGGCTGATCTTCCTCAATCCGATCACCCTCCGCAACGCGCCACTCCACCACTTCACATTCAACAATGCCTTCGCCGATATCCGGCAGCATGAAATCGCTCATTATTTTTCTCCCTGGCGCTAAAAGTTAACGCTTTCGCGAATCGCTTCAAAAATTTTCAGATGGTCGGGCAAATACTCTTTTTCCAGCACTAGCGGGAAAGGTGTATCTAGCCCCGTTATCCGAGTAATCGGCGATTCAAGATAGAGAAAACAGCGCTCTTGGATCGTCGCGGCGATTTCACCCGCAAAGCCACCTGTTAACGGCGCTTCATGGCTGACGATCAAACGTCCTGTTTTTAGAACAGACTCAACGACAGTATCCGCATCCCATGGCAACAACGTACGCAGATCAATCACTTCACAGGCAATGCCTTGCTCTTCAGCAAGCTCAACGGCTTTGCCGATGACTTCCATTTGCGCGCCCCAGCCCACCAGCGTTATATCAGTCCCCTCTTTAATGACCTCCGCTTCACCAATAGGAAGCTGATAATCTTCTTGGGGCACCTCACCCACCGAGGCACGATAGAGACGCTTGGGTTCTAAAAAAAGCACCGGATCTGGATCGCGAATGGAAGCGAGCAGTAGCCCTTTCGCTTGGTAGGGATTGCGCGGCACAACGACTTTTAAACCGGGCGTATGTGTAAAGTAAGCCTCTGGTGACTGCGAATGATAGAGCCCCCCCGCGATACCACCGCCATAGGGCGTGCGGATGGTTAATCCCCCCACATTGAATAAATCCCCCGAACGGTAGCGGAATTTCGCAGACTCATTAACGATTTGGTCAAAAGCGGGAAAGATGTAGTCGGCAAACTGTATTTCAGCAACGGGCACTGAGCCTTGAGCAGCCAGCCCATTGGCAAAACCAATGATGCCTTGTTCTACCAACGGCGTGTTAAAGCAGCGCGATTTACCATATTTTTCCTGTAAATGGCTGGTAGCACGGAATACGCCGCCAAAAACGCCAACATCTTCACCAAAACAGATAACTTTGTCATCTTCAGCCATGGCGATATCAAGCGCATTGTTGATCGCCTGGAGCATGTTCATTGTGGGCATGTTATGCCTCCCCCTGGGAATCTGTGGACGTATTCACCTCAAGGTCTAGCGACCGCGCTCCACGCGGGTAGGCCTCTGGATAGCGGCGAATATGGCGCTTAAGCTGATCAAATTGACGCTGTAACTCAGGGGTTATGTCGGCATAGACATCAGTAATCAGCGACTCCAGCGGTGGGGGTGAACGCTTTTCTGCCCGTTTCAAGGTATCCAGCACTTCGCGGCGCAACGTTTCCTGCTGACTAGTTTCCTCCTCCTCGCTCCACCAGCCTTTTTTCAGCAGCCATTTCTGCATGCGCAGTATGGGGTCTTTTAACCGCCATGCTTCTTCTTCACTTTTGGCACGATAGCCGGATGGGTCATCCGAAGAGGAGTGAGCAGCAAGACGGTAAGACATGGCTTCAATCAGCACCGGCTTGTTTTGTTCAACGGCAATCTGACGCGCTTGGCGTGTCGCTTCATAAACTGCCAGTGCATCGTTCCCGTCAACGCGTATCACATGCATATGATAGCCAAATGCCCTTGGGGCAATGCCATCCGCTGCAAACTGCTCGGTTGACGGCGTCGAAATGGCATAGCCATTATTGCGGCAGAAAAAAATCACCGGTACTTGATGGACTGACGCCATATTCAGCGCGGCGTGGAAATCACCTTCTGATGCCGCACCCTCACCGAAAAACGTTAAGGTGCAATGCCCATCACCCGCTAATTTCTGACCGTATGCGTAGCCTGTCGCCTGGGGGATTTGCGTTGCAAGCGGAGAAGAAATGGTCATGTAGTGCAGCTTGCGTGATCCATAATGAATCGGCATTTGGCGGCCTTTACCGTAGTCGAGCTCGTTGCCAAACAGCTGATTCATAAACTCGTCAATGGAGAACCCGCGGTACATTAAGGCGCCTTGTTCGCGGTATTGCGCCATGATCATATCGGCATCGTCTAGCGCAGCAGCGGCGCCAACAACGGCGGCTTCTTCACCCGTGCTTTGCATATAGAAACTGAGCCGCCCCTGGCGTTGGGCAGCCATCATGCGCTCATCTAGGATACGGGTGGCCAGCATGGCTTGATAGAGCCGTCTGGCATGATCACGCGGTAGGTCTGGCTCTTTAGCACCTTCGTAAAGCTCGCCCTCTGGGTCGAGCAGGCTGAAGGTAGCCATTGAGAATTCGTCGCCGGTCATAAAGAGCGGCTGATGTACGTAGTTTGTCATGCTTATTATCCTTGTATTACCCCTTTTGAGGGCAGTGTTGTTGGTGTTGACCGTTTTTGCCAGTGGATTTATCTAGCATAGGTCAAGCTTGTCGAGGTTAGTGTCACCTCGATCAACGCAACACAAGGACAGTAACGCAGTCTGCTACTTTTAGGGATACAACTTAAGACGCAGATAGACGAGTGCGCAGCTGTTGTTGCAACGCATCAAATAGACTATCGACGGTCAACGCGAGTAACGCGATCAACAGCGCACCTTGTAAAACATACGCCATATTGCCATTCACGATACCTGCTATGATCGGGTCGCCTAAGTTACTGGCGCCTACCGTTGCCCCTATAGCCGCTGTGGCAATATTAATGGTTACCGATGTTCGGATACCGGCCAGAATTACTGGTGTGGCTAATGGAAGCTCAACGCGAGTTAATACCTGCCAAGGGGTCATCCCCATGGCAAACGCCGCCTGTTTAAGACTCGCATCTACATCCTGCAGCCCGGCAAGCGTGTTTCGCACAATCGGCAATAAGCCATAGAGCATTAGCGCCACGATAATCGGCAATGTTCCAAAACCCAATACAGGAACCGCCAGGGCAAGCACTGCCACAGGAGGAAATGTCTGACCCAGTGAAGCCAACTGCCCGACAAGGGGTAAGAAGTCTCGTCCCCATTGGCGAGTGACTGCGATGCCGGCCAATACGCCTAGACATATCGTAATGACAGCTGCGATTCCAACAACAAACACGTGCCTTGCCAGCAGAGAAGCAAAATCAGCGCGGGAATAAATCACCTGACGGGCGTCGGGCTCCAGCCAACGAAATACAGGCTCTAACGCCGAGATACCCAATACCCCTATCAGCAGCAAGAGTGCCCAACCAATAGGCCATAGCCAGCGCGGGCCTGCTGCAATCGATGATTCACCACGGTTACGATCACGCTTCACGGTGACTCACCTTGTCTAACTGGGCCTCTTTGACCACTTTGCGCAGCGATAACTCACCAATCGGCATATCATGCTGGTCGACAACCGTCAGCCTATCGCAGTGGTCACGCAGCATCATTGAAAGCGCTTGGCGCAGTGAAAACTCCCCCGGAATACGCGACTGGGCAGGCAGTGTCTGCCCAAGCGATGACATGTGATCTTTGACGCGTGTTAAGGCAGCCTGCTTTAAACCACGCTCCAACCCTCCCAATAGCGACTCAACAAACGGGTCGGCGGGGGCTTGAAGCAGCGCTAGCGGTGACCCCTGCTGCACAATACGCCCTTCGCGCATAACGACTAAATGATCTGCCAGTTTGAGCGCTTCATCCATATCGTGAGTCACGAACACCACGGTTTTATGCAGCCGCGCTTGAAGCTTTGCCAGCTCGTCCTGAAGCTTTTCCCGAGTAATCGGGTCTAGCGCTCCAAAAGGCTCATCCATCAGCAAAATATCAGGATCTGCCGCCAATGCGCGCGCAACGCCTACCCGCTGCGCCTGGCCGCCAGAGAGCTGGTGAGGATACTTATGGGCAAACTCTTCCGTGGGAAGGCCTAATAGACGCATTAACTCTTCGACGCGTGCTTTAACATCAGCGGCAGGCCATTTTAGCAAACGCGGTACCAGCCCAATGTTGTGCGCTACCGTCCAATGGGGAAACAGGCCAGTACTCTGGATCGCATAGCCGATACGGCGGCGAAGCTTAACCGGGTCATAGTGGCCTATTGCCTGTCCGTCGATGATAATGTCGCCGCTACTATGCTCAATCAAACGATTTATCATACGTAGCGTCGTTGATTTTCCGCAGCCTGACGACCCTACCAGCGCACAGAACTTTCCTTTCGCGACGTGTAAGGATATGTCGTCTACCGCTGTGTCTTCGCCAAAGTGCTTCGACACATGGGAAAGCTCTATCATTTATGTCCTCCGGGGCGAAGCGCGTCGGCTAACGCCCCCAAACTAGCATCTACAATAAGTGCCAAGACTAAAATAGGCAGCGCGCCAAGCAACACCATGTCCATAGCCGCTTGGCCCAACCCCTGAAAAATGAACGTGCCAAGCCCACCCGCCCCAATCAACGCAGCAACGGCCGTTAATCCAATCGCTTGAACAGCGGTGATTCGCACGCCTTCTAATAGTATTGGCAGCGCCAAAGGAAATCTTACCTGCCAGAAGCGCTGATACGGACGCATACCCATCGCCTTAGCAGCATCTAAGGTTTCAGGGTCGACTTCATCAAGCGCAATATAAGTATTGCGCACCATGGGTAACAGGCTATAGGCAATGAGCGCCATCAATGCGGGGGTGGCGCCGATACCGCTAACCCCCAACTGGGCTAAAACAGGTACGTTAGCAGCTAGCCAAGCAAGCGGAGCCAGCAGTAGACCAAACAGAGCCAAGCTCGGAATCGTTTGCAGGAAGTTCAGCCATGCAAACGCTATTCGTTGTAGACGTTGGTAACGTCGCATTAGCATAGCGAGCACTAAACCAACTACGATACTAACGCTCACCGCTATGCCGACCAGTACCACATGTTGCAGCATGGCACGATAAAATTGCTGGTCGCGCGCTTGAAACTCCTGAACAAGGGCTAAATTTTCAAGCCATAAGGCGGCACAAAGCAGCCACGCTCCCCCCACGCTGCAGAGCAATAGGGTGGTCCATAAGCGCGACAACCCCAAACGTAAACGCACTTCCACTAGGCACAATAAAAGTAAAAAAAGCACGACCCAATAGGCAGCACCAATACCTAAACGCGCTTGCGGCAGAGTGGGATCAATCAGCCAGTGGCCTGCTACCATAAGCCCGAATGGCATCAATAAGAGTGTCAGGGTAATGATACAGAGCTGAGCATAGCTATGAAGACGGCTTGGCTTAATAGCCAAGCCGCCCATAGCGATAAATAGCAAGGAAACAAGCAGCGCACCGGGCCACCCAATCGCATGTACTAAGCCATAAGATGTACCCGCTACAATTCTATTAGGCGCGACGCTAACAAGACCCAGTAGCCAAGAGGCTCCTAACATAGCGGCACTTAAACATATCAGTACTGAGTTTAAATGCCCATATTGACGGGGTGGCAATGGCAAGGCGTCTATCTGCGACATTCATTAGTCATCCAGGCTATCAAGATAGTCGCTTGCGACTTGATCAGGAGAGAAACCATTCACCGCTACATCAGCGTTCAGCGTTTGCAACGTCACAAGGTCAAGCGTTGCAAATACGTCGTTGAGTAGCGTCTCAATTTCAGGGTAGGCATCCAGCACTTCGGCACGCACCACTGGCGACGGCTGATATACCGGCTGAACCCCCTTAATATCTTCTAAAACAACCAGTCCCAGCGCACTTAAACCACCATCGGTGCCATAGGTCATGGCACCATTAACACCGCTTGTTTGTTGGGCAGCGGCTCGCATAGTAGCCGCCGTATTACCACCGGACAGTACAAGCAGTTGATCATCGCCAAGTTCAAAACCATAAGCATCCTGAAATGCAGGCAATGCCTGAGCGGACTCTACAAATTCTGCACTCGCTGCGAATTTAAACTCGCCGCCTTCGTTAACATAGTCGGCAAGGTCATCAAGGGTCGTTAAGCCGTTGGCCGTCGCCACGTCTTCACGAATACTCATGGCCCAGGTGTTATTAGCGCTAGCAGGCTTCAGCCATATTAGCCCCTGCGCCGCATCGCGCTCTTTAACAGTCTGGTAGGCATCCTCTGCACTATTCCAGACAGGGCTGTCAGTCATATCAAAGAAAAAAGCGCCGTTACCGGTATATTCGGGATAAAGGTTGATTTCTCCCGCTTCAAGCGCACTACGCACAACGCTGGTGCCACCTAGCTGTAGGCGATCTTCTGTAGGCACACCGCCACGCTCTAGCGTTTGAATAATCAGCTCACCCAGCACGGACCCTTCTGTGTCGATTTTGGAGGACACGACAACAGGGTCGCTGGCGTAAGCAGTCGAAAAAGTAATGGCTGATAAGCAAGCGACGATGGTCGGTTTTAGAGTAAAGCGCATAGTGGTCATCCTATTATTTAGCGTCTTGAAGGTATCATCTCAGTATAAGAGCCAACGACATTGACGTCAGACGCCATATCAACGGCGCCTGACATTTACAACGTTTCTATTCAATGCCCTCACTGTCATCACGCTCAACATCGATAACGCTTAAGGCGCTTCAATCACCCAGGTTGTTCCCTCACGGGAATCCTTCAGGATAATACCCAAACTCGCTAGTTCATCTCGAATAGCATCTGCCTGAGCAAAATCTTTATTGGCTTTTGCTTCTTTACGCTGTGCTATTTTGGCCTCAATCTCAGTCTCACTCAGCGCTACCTGCTGCTGATTACCTTTCAAAAAAGTCTGAGGATCTTGCTGCAAAAGCCCTAGCACACCCGCTAGACGTGTTAATTCCGATGCTAAACGCTGCGCTTTTTCTGGCGACTCGCTCTTAGCGCGATTGAGATCCCGCGCCAGATCGAATAATACCGCTAACGCCTCAGGCGAATTGAAGTCGTCATCCATCGCCGTGGTGAAACGCTCAGCATAGCCTGCCTCGTCACCGTCACCGCTAGATGACACTTCCACACCCTCTAATGCTGTGTAAAAGCGCGTCAGCGATTTGCGAGCCTCATGGAGAGAGTCTACCGAGTAGTTAATTGGGCTACGGTAGTGGCTAGCCACTAGCAAGAAACGCACGACTTCCGGATCATGCTCTGCCAACACATCGCGGATGGTAAAAAAGTTACCCAACGATTTTGACATCTTTTCCTGGTTAACCCGCACGGCCCCGGCATGCATCCAGGTGTTGACGTAGGTTTTACCAGTCGCCGCCTCTGATTGGGCAATTTCGTTTTCATGATGAGGAAACGTAAGGTCAGGACCACCACCATGAATATCGAAGGTGTCGCCTAAGCAGCACGTCGACATTGCTGAGCACTCAATGTGCCATCCTGGGCGGCCATTGCCCCAAGGAGAGTGCCAGTGTGCTTCGCCCGGTTTAGCGGCTTTCCAAAGCACAAAATCAAGCGGGTCCTCTTTATGAACATCAACCTCAATCCGAGCACCAGAACGCATATCATCAAGTTGACGATTATTTAGCTTGCCGTAATCAGCGAACTTGCGTACCCGGTAATACACATCCCCATTGGCAGCAGCATAAGCATAGTCTTTCTTAATCAGCGTCTCAATCATGGCAACAATGTCATCGATATGACCTGTCGCCCGAGGCTCATGGCTTGGGGGCAATACACCAAGACGTGCTTCGTCTTCGTGCATTGCCTGAATCATGCGCTCGGTGAGTGTGCTAATCGATTCGTTATTCTCTTCGGCACGCTTGAGAATTTTATCGTCAATGTCGGTGATGTTACGGACATAAGTAACATCATAACCGCGATAACGCAGGTAGCGGGTTATCACATCGAAGGCCACCATGACCCGCGCGTGGCCAAGGTGACAGTAGTCATACACCGTCATGCCGCAGACATACATGCTGACTTTACCCGCCACCAGCGGGGTAAACGGTTCTTTGCGGCGTGTCAGCGTATTATAAATGTGCATATGACGATTCCTTAGCCCTTCTGTTTGATTTTCGCCCAGCTATCTTTCAACCCAACGGTACGATTAAACACCAACTGCCCTGGCTTGGAAGCATGACGGTCAGCGCAGAAATAGCCCACCCGCTCAAACTGGAAACGATCTTCTGGAACAGCATCCGCCAAACTGGGCTCGCCAATGGCGTGGCACACCGCCAAGGAGTCGGGGTTCAGGTGTTCGAGGAAGTCGACATCTTTGTCACGATCCGGCTGTTCAACCGTGAACAAATTGTCATACAAGCGCACTTCCATCGGTACACCATGGGCGGCACTCACCCAGTGAATCACGCCTTTCACCTTGCGGCCTTCAGGGTTTTTACCTAGCGTATCGAAATCCACCGAACAGTGCAGTTCCGTCACGTCACCGGCTTCGTTCTTAACAACGTCATCACAACGAATCACGTAGCTGTTACGCAGGCGGACTTCTTTGCCGGGCGCTAAACGGAAAAACTTTTTGGGCGCGTCTTCCATGAAGTCGTCTTGGTCAATATACAGCTCGCGACTAAACGGCACCTTACGCACCGCCATATCTTCTCGCGCGGGGTGCCCAGGCACGTCATACACTTCTTCATGGTCTTCAGGAACGTTGGTCAGTACCACCTTAAGGGGTTTCAATACGCACATTGCCCGCGGCGCATTGTCCTCAAGATCAGAGCGAATCGCATGCGTTAGCATGGCAATATCCACCAAACCTCCATCGGCGCGCGTAACACCAATCATCTCACAGAACTTGCGAATGGATGCCGGCGTATAGCCGCGACGACGCATACCTGAAATAGTTGGCATACGCGGGTCGTCCCAGCCATCAACAATCTGCTCGTCAACCAGCAGTTTCAGCTTGCGCTTCGAAGTGAGGGTGTAATCCAAATTAAGTCGAGCAAACTCGATTTGGCGCGGCTTGGCGGGAACCGGCAAGTTATTCAAAAACCACTCGTAAAGCGGGCGATGGTCTTCAAACTCTAGCGTACAGATTGAATGGGTAATGCCTTCGATGGCGTCAGACTGACCATGGGTAAAATCGTACGACGGGTAGATTTTCCACTTGTCACCTGTTTGATGGTGGCTGGCATGGCGAATACGGTAAAGGATCGGGTCGCGAAGATTGATATTGGGCGACGCCATATCAATTTTTGCACGCAGTACTTTTTCGCCTTCGCCAAACTCGCCGTTACGCATGCGTTCCAGCAAATCTAGGCTTTCGTCAACGCTGCGCTCGCGGTAAGGACTTGGCTTACCCGGTGCCGTGAGTGTGCCACGGTATTCGCGAATTTCATCTGGCGAAAGATCATCAACGTAAGCTTTGCCCTCGCGAATAAGATGTTGTGCCCACGCATAAAGCTGGTCGAAATAATCAGAAGCAAAGCGAACTGGGCCTGCCCAGTTAAAGCCTAACCAGCTGACGTCCTCTTTGATAGCGTCGATATACGCCTGTTCTTCCTTCGCGGGGTTGGTGTCGTCAAAGCGCAGATGACACTCACCACCTAGCTGCTCTGCCAACCCGAAGTTTAAACAGATCGACTTTGCATGACCGATATGTAAAAAGCCATTAGGTTCGGGAGGAAAGCGCGTCACGATTTTGGTGACCTGGCCGCCCTCTATTTCGTCGCGTACTTGGTTGCGAATGAAGTTCGGCGCTGGGGTGGTCTCGTTGGTCATGGTGGTGTTGATAACCTCATGGTGGATGGCGGGCTAGGCAACCAATGCCTAAGCTATTAGGGTTTGCGCTTCGCGGTGCCAAGCAAAACCGCTATTATAACGTGACGCCGATGCACAGCGCCAAGGCGAACGCCTTTATTGAACAGGAATTTATCTATGATCGTATTACAGACCAACCACGGTGACATCACTATTGCGCTTAATCATGAAAAAGCGCCAAAAACTGCCGCTAATTTTGAGCAATATGTCCGCGATGGTTTTTATGATGGCACTTTGTTTCACCGTGTTATCGATGGCTTTATGGTTCAGGGCGGTGGCTTCGATCAAGATTTTAACCAAAAGCCAACGCGTGATCCGATCGAGAACGAAGCCGACAATGGTTTACAAAACACGGTTGGCACACTGGCAATGGCACGCACTCAAGACCCTCACTCTGCCACAGCGCAGTTCTTTATCAACGTTGGTAACAATAGTTTCTTGAATCATAGTGGTAAAAGTCTTCAAGGCTGGGGATACGCAGTGTTTGGCGAGGTTGTCGACGGCATGGACGTGGTAGACGCCATCCGCGGTGTAAGCACCACACGTCGTGGTATGCATGCTGACGTGCCCGCAGACGATGTCATCATTGAGCGCGCCTATGTAAAAGAAGCCGACTAATTACGGGAGTTCTATGCGCACTCTGCTGATAGCTGATATGCATCTAAGCAGTGATACCCCTGAGATTAATCAGGGGTTTTATCATTACTTAGAGCACACCGCTACTGGGGCTGACGCCCTGTATATTCTAGGCGACCTGTTTGACGCCTGGATCGGAGATGATCTCCTTGACACACCACATCCTCTTAGCGACATTGCCTGGGAAGTGATCAGACGGTTACGCAAATTAAGCAGCAACGGAACTGCGATTTATTTCCTGCACGGCAATCGCGACTTTCTGATTGGCGAGCGCTTTATCAGTGAGTGCCAAGCCTCTCTGCTACCCGAAAGCCAAACGGTGGAACTCCAAGGAGTGCCTGTCGTTATTCTACATGGCGACAGTCTTTGCACTAAAGATGATGCTTACATGGCGTTCCGCCAACAGTCCAGAGATCCTCAGTGGCAAACGCAAATCCTATCCTTACCCCTTGATCAGCGACTGGAGCTTGCCAAGAGTCTGCGTATGCAGTCGGGCGATGACAACGCGAGTAAAGCGGAAGCGATCATGGACGTGACACACGAAGAAGTGGTGGCGCTGATGGCGTACTCTGGTGTCACCACCATGATTCATGGTCACACACACCGGCCAAAGGTACATGACCTGACGGTTGAGGAGGTACCTGCAAAACGTTTTGTTCTTGGTGACTGGGATGTTCACCATGGCTGGGACATTGTCGTTGAACGCACGGCAGAGCATGACGCCATGCCTATTCTGCGTCAATTCACCTTAGCCAACCCACCCTAATACTTAACGTTGCACATCAGCAAAAAACCATCAAAAAAGCCGGCCAAATCAATTTTTGGCCGGCTTTTTGGGTTAATAAAAACGCGTTAATTAACGCTCAATCTTCGCGTCACTACGCAGATCGTCTACCAAGCCCTGAATGATAGACTGGGCGCGGAGTTGTTCAGCCATTTGAGCTACAAAAGAAGTAAGCTGCTCGTCAACTTCGCCTACGGATACGCTATCCAACGCTATGATGGCAACGCCTTCCGGAAGTGACACAGAACGGTAAACGCTATCACCCTCCTGCGGACGCGGCATACGAAACACCTGTTGCACTACCGCCTGGGGAAGCACAGTGTCAGACTGGCGCGATATATTGCTAGCCTCAAGCCAATCAATGTTGCTGGCCTCGCCCGCTTCCACCGCCTCGATCATACGAGCCGCTTCTTGCTCAAGTGCTTCTTGGCGTTGTTGAGCAACAACAGCGTTAGCGACTTCGTCACGCACATCGTCTAGCGTGAGTTGAGTCGTTTCGCGATGCTCCGCAACACGCAGCACAAGGCGACGATCATCATCCAGCTCGATCACTTCGCTGTTATAGCCTTCTTCTAGCACATCAGCACTAAAGGCCTCATCTAGCACCCCCGGCTCTGAAAGCACGCCCTCACCTTCACCGCGTGCTAACCAGTCAGTCTGGTTTAGCGTTAGACCGAGGTCATCCGCTACGCTTTGCAGATCATCGGCAGCAAAACTCTCATCAATTAAGCGCTGAACTTGCTGATTGAACTCATCATTGACTTCACGCAGAGCAACATCTTGCTGAAGTGCCTCACGCTGCTCTTCAAAGGCGGGTGCTACCAGCTCGGTTACCTGAAGGATATGAAATGCACCATCCATTTCCACCAGTTGAGATGTTTCACCTTCATCGAGAGCAAAAGCAGCTTCATCAAAGGCATCACCAAAGAAACCACGACTAATAACCCCTAAGTCGCCGCCTTCCTCAGCACTCGCCGTATCATCTGAATAACGCAGTGCCGTATCGGCGAAAGTTTCACCGCTGTTCAAGGCTTCTAAAGCCTCATTAGCGTGTGCTTGCGCTTCTTGGCGACTGCGCTCTTCGCCAAACGTCACCATAATATGAGAGACACGTCGATCGGCATTGCGATTCTGCTCACGCCACGCATCGCGCAAGCTCTGCTCGTTAACCTCAACGTTTTCCGCCATCGCTTGACGGTCAACTAACACATACTCAACGCGCACCTGCTCAGGACGCTCGAAACGTGCCTGGTTTGCATCGAAATATTCCTGCATTTGCGCTTCAGTAACATTCGCCTCTACGCTTACATCATCGGCATCTAATAAAACATAGCGAAAACTGCGCTGCTGGCGCTGCAATTCAGCTAAGCGTTCCTGCTCGCTTTCCAAGCTAAAGTCGCTAAACGCAAGGCCTTGCTGCAAGTGCTGGCGCTTGATATCGGCACGCAGCTCTTCACGAAACGCCACTGGGGTATATCCTGCACCAGCAAGACGGTTGCGGAATATTTCAGCCGAGAACCGACCATCTTGATCATGAAACTCTGGCAGACCAACAATCATTTGGTCTAGTTGGGCATCGGAGACGAACACACCACCGTCTTCAGCATATTGTGTTAGCAGTTGCTGAGTTATCAACTGGTCAAGGACATCATTACGAAGCGCCCGCTCTTGCTCTGGTGGCACCTGTCCAGAGCGAAGCGCACGTTGTACCTCAAGCTCAACCTGCTGACGCATGATTGGTTCGCCGTTAACGCTCGCCACTTCATTAGGGTCATCGCCAAAGACACTAAACAGCGACTCCACGCCAAAAAGCGCCATGGCAGCCACCATGACACCGATAATTATTTTGGCACCCCAGCTTCTGGAGCCATCTCGAATACTTTGCAGCATGCTAGCCTCAGATCATCACAGCTATCTATCGCCCTAACTATCGGGCCAGAAAAAAACATGGGCGCATCGCGAATGCGATGCGCCCATTAGCTTACAGCAAACGCGAGCCAATTAGTTGACGGCGTCTTTCAGCGCTTTACCGGCTTTGAAGCTGGGGACTTTCGCAGCGCTAATTTCAATCGGCTGGCCGGTCTGCGGATTACGACCAGTACGAGCGGCACGCTCTTTAATTGCGAAAGTACCAAAACCTACCAGTGAAACACTTTCGCCTTTTTTGAGGCTATCGGTGACAGACTCCACCATGGCATCCAATGCGCGGGTTGCCGCTGCTTTAGGAATATCAGCAGACGCGGCAATAGCTTCAATCAGCTCGGACTTATTCACACTTCACCCCTTAACTGTTTCAAAAAAATGGCTCTGAACGGCACTGCCACCGTTAGATACAACTTCAAAGCGTAGCTGTGTTTTATAGCAATGCCTTGAAACCCCTGTCAAGCGACAGTGCCGAGAAATGCCCGCAACTCAAGGTCTTGGGCAAAACTATTAAGTAATGTTAAAACTCAATGGAGTATTAACGCTTAATGGGTACTCGTTACGACGGTTGAATTAAAAGCCGGATCAGAACCTTTCAACGAGACGCTCTCGTCAATTGGATCGTTATGTAGCGCTACGGCCAGTACTTCATCTATCCACTGTACGGGACGGATATCAAGTGCCCCTTTAATATTTTCTGGCACTTCCTTGAGGTCTCGACGATTTTCCTCAGGAATTAAGACCGTCTTTATACCACCGCGACGGGCTGCCAGCAATTTCTCCTTTAACCCCCCAATGGGCATCACTTCGCCACGTAGGTTCACTTCGCCTGTCATGGCCACATCACAACGCACAGGGCGTTGAGTATAGGCAGAGACAATCGCGGTTACCATGGCAATGCCTGCACTTGGGCCATCTTTAGGCGTAGCACCTTCCGGAACGTGAATGTGCAAGTCTTCATTCTCAAACCGTTGCGGATCAATACCATACTCTTTTGCACGCGCCTTAACGACCGTTTGCGCCGCACTCACCGACTCTTTCATAACATCGCCCAGCGAGCCGGTTTTGTTGATACGTCCTTTGCCGGGCGTAACAACAGATTCGATATTCAGCAATTCGCCGCCAACCGATGTCCACGCTAGCCCTGTCACACGACCAACTTGATCTTCCTGCTCAGCCAACCCGTAGCTATAACGGCGCACGCCGGCATAGGCTTCAATATCTTCAGCTGCCAGTACTTGTTGAGCCTGCAGATGGCTACCCTGCTTACCACTCGCTGCCTGCTCGGCTTCTAAACGCTCGCGCAACACCTTACGGCAGACTTTGGCGATCTGACGCTCCAGCTCTCGCACCCCAGCTTCACGGGTGTAATAACGCACTAGTTCTAGCAGAGCATCATCATTGAGCGCCAGCTCTTCTGTTTTGAGGCCATTCGCTTCTTGCTGCTTCGGCAACAAATAGCGCCTAGCGATCGCTAGCTTTTCATCTTCGGTGTAACCCGGCAAACGAATGATTTCCATACGATCCAACAGCGGACCAGGAATATTCATTGAGTTAGCAGTACAGATAAATAGCGTTTCTGACAGATCGTAGTCCAACTCAAGGTAGTGATCACTAAAGCTATTATTTTGCTCAGGATCAAGCACCTCTAGCAGCGCTGATGCAGGGTCACCGCGGTGATCCATACCGAGTTTATCGACTTCATCCAATAAAAACAGTGGGTTCTTAACGCCAGCACGGCTCATCCGCTGCATTAACTTACCCGGCAACGAGCCAATGTAGGTGCGGCGATGACCGCGAATTTCAGATTCGTCACGTACGCCACCTAACGCCAGGCGAACATATTTACGATTCGTGGCCCGTGCGATAGATTGACCAAGAGAGGTTTTACCCACACCTGGTGGGCCCACCAAGCATAATACAGGCCCTTTCATCTTACGCACGCGCTTCTGTACTGCAAGATATTCAAGGATGCGTGCTTTGACTTCTTCTAAGCCGTAATGATCCTGATCCAGCACTTCTTGCGCTTTCACTAAGTCGTGCTTGACGCGGGTACGCTTCTTCCAAGGGACGGCTATTAGCCAGTCTAGGTAAGAGCGAACCACGGTAGCTTCGGCCGAGTTAGCAGCCATCATTTTCAGCTTACTAAGCTCTTGAGTAGCCTTTTCTGCCGCTTCTTTGGGCATTCCAGATGAAGCGATGGCTTGCTCGTATTTTTCGGCCTCATTTGGCACATTATCCAGCTCACCCATCTCTTTCTGGATGGCCTTCATCTGCTCATTGAGGTAATACTCGCGCTGGGTCTTTTCCATCTGCTCTTTCACACGTGAGCGGATGCGCTTTTCAACCTGCAGCAAATCAATTTCGGACTCAATCAGCGCCATTAAATGCTCAATGCGATCACGCACGCGATCCATTTCGAGCAACTCTTGCTTGTCGCCTATTTTTAATGACAAGTGCGCACAGATGGTATCGACCAACCGGCTCGGATCCTCAATTCCAGAAAGCGAATTGAGCACCTCGTTAGGCACTTTTTTGGACAGTTTGACGTATTGCTCAAATTGGTTGAGCAGCACACGTACCAGTGCTTCTTGTTCACGACTGGTTAGCGGCTCACTCTCGCGAGGCACCAAGTAAGCTTGGGTGTAGCCCGTTTCGTGCTCTTCAATATCAATAACATCAGCGCGAAAATTACCTTCAATCAGCACTTTTACAGTGCCATCAGGCAATTTTAGCAGTTGCATGATATCGGCCACGGTGCCCATGGCATAAAGATCAGCGTTATCGGGCTCATCCTGGGAGGCCTCACGCTGAGCCACCAGCAGCACACGTTTGTCGGCCTCCATCGCCGCTTCCAACGCTTGGATGGACTTCTCACGACCAACAAAAAGTGGAATAACCATTTGCGGGTACACAACCACGTCCCGCAAAGGCAACAGGGGTAGACATTGTGTCTGATCGGCGTTCTGCTGCATCGCAGACGTTCCTCAAAATCGGATGAGTACTTGAAAGGGTACTTAGCCAAGTACCTCACAGTATGAAAAGCATGGCGCTAGGGCGCTGAGCAGCTAGGCAAACATTTCATGAATAACTTATGAATAACAAGGGGTCGCCTAGGCGACCCCTTGGTTTGGCGCAAGCGGTAAAAGCTAGGCCGTGGCGTGCACGTCGGGACTAGCCGTCGGTGCCATCAACACGAGCGTCTTCCTGCTGCGAATAGATCAGTAGTGGCTCACTTTCACCTGCAATCACTGAACTATCAATCACCACTTTGCTAACACCTTCAAGCGAAGGAATCTCGTACATGGTGTCTAGCAGCACAGACTCAAGGATAGATCGCAAACCTCGCGCGCCAGTCTTACGCTCCATTGCCTTGGTAGCAACAGCACGCAGCGCTTCGTCTCTAAACTCGAGCGTCACATCTTCCATTTCAAAGAGCTTGGCGTACTGCTTAACCAGCGAGTTTTTAGGCTCGGTTAAGATCTGTACCAACGCATCTTCGTTTAGCTCCGTGAGCGTCGCAATCACGGGCAGACGTCCAACAAACTCAGGAATTAAACCAAATTTCACTAAATCATCTGGTTCTACGTCGGCCAGTAACTCACCTACACCACGTGAAGACTCTTTGCTCTTCACGCTAGCATTGAAACCAATGCCGCCTTTCTCAGCACGGTCACGGATAACTTTATCAAGACCCGCAAAAGCGCCACCCACAATAAACAGCATGTTGGCCGTATTGACCTGAACAAACTCTTGCTGGGGATGTTTACGACCACCCTGCGGCGGCACGGATGCTGTTGTGCCTTCAATCAACTTGAGTAGTGCCTGCTGGACACCCTCGCCCGACACATCACGTGTGATGGAAGGGTTATCAGACTTGCGCGAAATCTTATCGATTTCATCGATATAAACAATGCCTCGCTCAGCCTTTTCGACGTCGTAATCACACTTCTGCAGAAGCTTTTGGATGATGTTTTCAACATCCTCACCCACATAACCCGCTTCTGTCAGTGTAGTGGCATCGGCAATGGTAAAAGGTACATTCAATAACCGCGCCATGGTTTCCGCCAACAGTGTTTTACCACTACCGGTAGGACCAATGAGCAGAATATTTGATTTACCTAGTTCTACATCGCCTTCGCGCACTTCCGTCTTAAGACGCTTGTAGTGGTTATAAACCGCTACAGATAGCACCATTTTGGCGCGATCTTGTCCGATGACATAGTCGTCTAACGTATGACGTATTTCGCGAGGCGTAGGTAAACGCTCTTCATCGCTCTCGGCATCGGCTTCGAGAACTTCTTCGCGAATGATGTCATTACATAAGTCGACACACTCATCGCAGATATATACGGACGGGCCTGCAATTAGCTTACGTACTTCGTTTTGATTCTTACCACAAAACGAGCAGTATAAAAGCTTGCCACCTTCGTCCTTGCCTTTGCCGTCGGCCATTCGCGTACCTCTATCACTGCGGCGGCTTACGCCGCCGGAAAAGCTCGTTAGAAAAGCAGAATCCTACCACGCTATCAGGATGTAGGCCGCTTATCCAGCACTGCGTCAATCAAGCCATATTCTTGGGCTTTAGTGGCGCTCATAAAGTTGTCACGGTCAGTATCCCGAGCAACAGTATCAAGTTCTTGACCAGTATGATGGGCTAAAATCTGGTTCAGTTTTTCACGAATACCTAAAATCTCACGGGTGTGGATCTCGATATCAGACGCTTGGCCTTGATAGCCACCCAGCGGCTGGTGAATCATCACACGGGAATTAGGCAAACAATAACGCTTACCTGCTGCGCCTGCTGTCAGCAACAGTGCACCCATGCTAGCTGCTTGACCAATACATACGGTCGACACATCAGGCTTAATAAACTGCATGGTGTCGTAGATAGACATACCTGCCGTAACAGACCCACCAGGCGAATTAATGTAAAGGTGAATATCTTTATCAGGGTTCTCTGACTCAAGAAACAGCAGCTGCGCCACCACTAAGTTCGCCATGTAATCTTCAACTGGTCCAACCAGGAAAATAACACGCTCTTTTAGCAGGCGTGAGTAGATGTCATAGGCTCTTTCCCCTTTGGCGCTCTGCTCAACCACCATGGGCACTAAACCGCCGGCGTTTTGAATATCAAACTCACTCATTCGTGATTCCTTGCGTCCGGTAAGGGAAAGCGCACCCACATGGGATGCGCCACGCGATGAAGTTAAGCGCTAGCTTGTTCGCTTTCTTCAACACCTTCATCTTGCTCGGCCTGTTGCTGAGCCGCTGCCAATGCCTGCTGGTAAGACATTTCAACGTCTTTAACGTTCGTCTGCTCCAGCAGCTTATCAACAGCCTTCTCTTCCAGGATGGCAGACTTCACTTGGGTTTTGAGCTGCTCATTACCCATGTAGTATTCAACCACTTCGGAAGGATCCTGATACTGCTCTGCCAGCTCTTCAACCTTAGCCTTAATTGCATCATCATCAGCGTCTAACTCATTCGCCTTGATAACCTCGGCCAGCAGCAATCCTACCTGGACGCGGCCTTTCGCTTGCGCTTCGAAGAGTTCATTCGGCAGCTGGCTGACATCAAAGTCCTCGCCCAGACCGAACTGCTGTGCTGCCTGACGCTTCATGCCATCAGTTTCTTGCTGAACAAGCGCACTTGGCACAGGAATATCGTTCGCTTTTTTCAGCGCATCCAACACCTGCTGCTTAACACGGTTATCCACCGCTTGGGCCGCTTCGCGAGTCATGTTCTTTTTGATTTCAGCGCGGAATTTCTCTTCATCGCCATCGTCAACACCAAAGCGCGCAATAAACTCAGCGTCTACGGCCGGCAGCGTTTGGCTACTGACTTTATGAACGGTGACTTTAAAGGTGGCTTCCTGGCCTGCAAGATGCTCTGCTTGGTAATCTTCAGGGAAGGTAACAGTGATGGTTTTCTCATCACCCGCCTTCGCACCGATCAACTGCTCTTCAAAGCCTGGGATGAAGCTGTTGGAGCCAATAACTAAAGCATGGCCCTCAGCACTTCCACCTTCAAACGGCTCATCACCCAGGAAGCCCTGGAAGTCGATGGTAACTTGATCGCCATCAGCAGCAGCGGCGTCTACTTCTTCCCACGCAGCATTTTGCTTACGCAGTGT
The DNA here is from genome assembly GCF_014897805.1 of Halomonas sp. 3F2F. Classification (NCBI taxonomy): domain Bacteria; kingdom Pseudomonadati; phylum Pseudomonadota; class Gammaproteobacteria; order Oceanospirillales; family Halomonadaceae; genus Halomonas; species Halomonas sp. 3F2F. Next base: position 28,565 of record NZ_JABUZE010000032.1, on the reverse strand, counting down.
ATCGATCATTTCGTCGACATCAGCATCGCTAACCGTCACTACCGGACGCTCAACTTCAGTGCCTTCGATAGACGCAAGCTCAACCTGCGGGTAGATTTCCATAACTGCCACAAACTCTAGGTCTTTGCCAGTTTGGTTTACTTTTGGCTCAATCTGGGGAAAACCGGCAGGATTAAGGCCTTCTTCCGTGATGGCACGCACATAGCGCTCACGCATCACTTCACCTACCACCTCATTGCGCACGCTGTCGCCATAGCGCTGACGAACTACAGCCATCGGCACTCGGCCTTGGCGAAAACCATTCAGGCGAACGTTTTTCGCGGTGTCTACTAAGCGAGCGCTGACGGCCTCGTCGATTTCGGCGGCCGGCACCTGAATAGTGATACGGCGTTCGATCTGGGAGGTCGTCTCGACGGAAACTTGCATGAATTGTCCTCTAGCGGCTGGGCGTTATGTTGATTGCGTAAAATAAGTACAAGGGGGCAATTTTAAGAACCCTAGCGCATCGTGGCAAGCGCCATGCTCGCAAGATGGGGGCATAACCCGCAAATACAAGGGTAATCACTAGCAAAACGACCATTTTAGGTCGTTTTTTGACCACAATGCAGTCAAAATTATTTTTAAACGTTAGATGAAGCCTTGTAGCCTGGCGATCACAGCTAAAATAGTGGCCTTTAATCGCGTTTTGCCCACCACAAAGAAACAGCATGAAATAGCAGACCACAGGTTGCTGCGTGGGAAATAAACACTTGCCAGCTAATCCAGTCAGTGAACAGACCATGCCATGCCCCCATTACCAGGGCACCCATCAGCAGCATAAATAGCAAGCGCTGACATAATTTCGGCAGCGCTTTTCGTGCGTCAACCGACAGCATTTTCCACTGAACAGCGGCAGCACCTACCACAATGGCTAGCGCAATAAGTAACAATGCCTGGCGTGTTTCATGCCCTTCTACCATGTAACGAGGTATCGCGGCCAACATCACAATACAAAGTCCGAGGGCAACGCTAATACGCTCTGGAGAAAAAGGGACTCGCTGCATGGCTAAGCAACCTTCAGTTGCTGAGACTCAATCCACTCTTCTACCCACGGAATAGCGGCGTCATCTGCCATAAAGGTTTCCATAGCATCCACTTCCAGCCGCTCACCTAAACGCGTCGCACCATGATCCTCTAATAACGCATCGAGCGCTCTTCCCGCTCCACAGAACGTATCTCCGTATGAGCTATCGCCCAACGCAATCAATCCATAGCGCAACGAGGTAAGCGAGGGACTTTTTTCCTGCAGCCCGCGCACAAAAGAAACAAAATTCCCTGGGTAATCTCCACTGCCCGTGGTTGATACACAAAACAGCGTAAGATCTTGGCTATTGGTCAAATCGTCAATCGTCGGCTGCTCAGAAATATCAACCTTGTAGCCAGCCTGCTCAAATAACGGCTTTACTTGCTCTGCGACATCTAGCGCGCCACCGTACATTGTACCGACTAGAATCGTTAGCGTTGGCATGGCCTACTCCTCTGCAATAGTGTCGCACTGTGCTTTGTTCAGTCGACAAATACCCGATGAATTTGGTCAAATATTAACACGACTCGCAAAAACGACACACGCCTTCTCATGGGGCACTATCAATCATTTAGTAGGAAATCTTATGCAGCAGCTCTTTGAAGCATGGATAACACCGATCATGGTCGGTGGCTTAATCGTGTTTATGTGCTTTATTATTTGGGACTTAGCTAAGAAATCCAACGCAGGGAAGTTCGGCACGATCATGCTTTTTGTCGTTCTGGGTGCTGGCATGCTGGGTTATGTCATTAAGGTAGTGATCACTTGGCTCATTGAAGGACGTGGACTTTAGTCCGAAATTAAAAAGGAGCACCCGAAGGTACTCCTTTTCATTTGCTACCATTCTGGGCATCAGCTCAGCACAACTGCTCGACACACTTAGCCACCGATCAGCGCGTTTAAACTTCCGCCACCCGCAAGTTAGCTGCTTGTATAACGCTCTACCTGCTGCTTTAGTTTTTGACCGGGACGAAAAGTAACAACGCGCCGTGCAGAAATGGGAATCTCTTCACCTGTCTTGGGGTTACGCCCCGGTCTTTCGCGCTTATCACGCAAATCGAAATTGCCGAAACCCGATAGCTTAACCTGCTCGTTTTCGCGCAAGCAGGCACGGATCTCTTCAAAAAAAGCCTCAACCATGGCTTTTGCTTCTCGCTTCGACAGCGCGAGCTCAGTGTGTAAATGTTCTGCTAGCTCTGCTTTGGTCAACGCACCCATAAGGCCCCCTCCATGTAGCAAACGCATTGCCAAGAACGTGATAAGCGTCGTGTCATGGCATTATTTAATTATTCACGTAACTATCCACCAAACCTAGTCGCAAATCCTATCCACAAATCCTATCCACGTAGCTCAGCATCTAATTCTGTTCGCACTTGCGATACGATAGAATCTACCAACAGGTTGATTTCATCGTCATTTAGCGTGCGTGATCCGTGCTGCCACGTCAAGCCCAATGCAATACTCTTACAACCATCAGCTACGCCCTTACCAGCATAGACATCAAATAGCTTAATGTCTTTTAAGTAATCGCCAGCTTGTGCTTTTGCACAATCAAGTAGCGCCTGAACCGGTATCTCTGCCTTAACAGTGAAAGCCAAGTCACGGCGAACTTCCGGATAACGTGACAGCGGCTCAAAAGCCGGGATGAGACCCTCGCTCAGCGCATCTAAGCGAACCTCAAACATGACGGCATCAACTTTCAGCCCTAGCTTAGCTCGTACCTGAGGATGCAAGGTGCCAATCCAACCGGCTGGCTGACCATTATGCAACAGCCTTGCTGTTTGCCCAGGATGTAGCGAAGGATGCTCACCCGGCTCAAAACGCCAAGCATCCAGCGCGCCACCAAGCGCCAGCAGGCTTTCTAAATCGCCTTTTAGATCGTAAAAATCGACTTGGGCTTTAGCCCCGCACCAACCTTCAGCTTCACGACCTCCGCATACCAGCGCTCCCATCATCGGGACTTGCGAAAGGTTGTCCAAATGGCCATTAAATACCAAGCCAGTTTCAAACAATCTGACACGGGTTTGCTGCCGGTTCAGGTTATGCTCAAGCGCACGCACTAAGCCAGGGAACAGACTGGCCCGCATCACCGACAGATCTGACGAAATCGGATTCGCCAACACTGGTGAAATAGCGTCCGGCAACATCACCGCCTGGAGATCAGGCGCAACAAAGCTGTAAGTTATCGCTTCCTGAAAACCGCGAGCTACCATTTGGTTACGCAGCTGGGCTTGGGTTAGCACCGCCTCGTTAGCCGGACGCAGTGCCAAACGCGCCGCAGGGCGCCGAACAGGCAGGTTGTTGTAACCATGAACCCTAGCAATCTCTTCAATGAGATCTTCTTCGATCGCCACATCAAAACGCCAGCTTGGCGCTGTGACTGACCAGCCATCTGCCTGCTTATCAACTGCAAGCCCTAAACGCTGCAGAATGTCAGTTACATCTTCAGCCGGCAGCCGCTTCGAAAGCGCGCTCTCTAAACGCGCCTCGCGCAATACAATGTTACGGGGTGCTGGCAGGTGTTCGTCACTGGACGACTCAGTAACAGGGCCAGCCTGACCACCACATATCTCCATTAGAAGCTGAGTGGCACGCTCAATCGCCACACTGGCAAGCGCCGGATCAACGCCACGTTCAAATCGATGTGATGCATCCGTATGGAGACCGTAAGAACGCGCCTGCCCTGCGATAGCCAGCGGCGTAAAATAGGCAGCTTCCAAGAAAATCGTATCGGTCTTCTCACTTACCCCTGAGTTCTCGCCCCCCATAACGCCTGCCATTGCTAGAGGACCTTCATCATCAGCAATAACCAGCGTTTCAGGTCTTAGCGCTACTTCCTGACCGTCCAATAAGGTCAGGCGCTCTTCATTACGCGCCAAGCGAACGGTAATACCGCCGTGAAGGTTGTAGCGATCAAACGCATGCAACGGCTGGCCTAGCTCCAGCATCACGTAGTTAGTCACATCAACGGCAGGGTCAATGGAACGAACACCGCTACGCCGGAGACGCTCTACCATCCACAGCGGGGTTTCGACGCTAATATCGACACCTTTAATAATGCGGCCCAGGTAGCGTGGGCACTGCTCCGGCGCTTCAATACGCGCTGAAAAAGTATCGTCAATACTGGCTTCAATGGCCGCAATCTCAGGCCCACTCACCGGAAGACGATTGAGCACACCCACTTCTCGAGCCAGCCCCTTGATACTTAGGCAGTCACCACGATTCGGCGTGAGATCAACCTCAATGGTCATGTCATCGAGCTGCATATACTCTCGAAAACTTAGACCTATCGGCGCAGAGGCGGGCAGCACAAAAATCCCAGGAGACGTCTCTTCCTCAAGGCCTAGCTCTGAGGCCGAGCAAATCATTCCGCGTGACTCAACACCACGCAATTTGGCTTTTTTGATCTTAAAGTCGCCCGGCAGAATGCCACCCACCTGAGCAAACGGAATTTTTTGACCAATATCGACATTGGCAGCGCCACAAACAACCTGCACAGGCTCACCGGTACCATCATTAACAGTACATACGTTGAGCTTATCAGCATCTGGGTGCTTCTCTTTAGTCAGCACCTCTGCAACCACTACGCCACTAAACGCGGACGCAACGGCCTCGATAGCATCGACCTCAAGGCCTGCCATGGTAATTTGATCAGCAATTGCCTGTGTATCAAGCTGCGGAGCCACCCAGTCACGCAGCCACTGTTCTGAAAATTTCATATTGATTCCCGTCGTTGGCAGCGGTCTTAGGTAAATTGGCGAAGAAAACGCAGATCGTTCTCAAAGAACAAACGTAGATCATTGACACCGTAGCGCAGCATCGCAAGCCGCTCGGCGCCCATACCAAACGCAAACCCTGTGTAGCGCTCAGTATCAATACCCGAATGCCTGAACACCTCGGGATGCACCATCCCACAGCCCATAACCTCCAACCAGCCGCTATGCGAGCAGACACGACAACCATCACCGCTACACATCACGCACTGAATATCGACCTCTGCGGAGGGCTCAGTGAATGGAAAGTAAGAGGGGCGGAAGCGCACTGAAAGATCATCGCGTTCAAAAAATGCTTGGAGAAAATCTTCAATAGTTCCCTTAAGATCTGCAAAGCTCACACCTTCGTCAACCAACAGACCTTCCACTTGGTGGAACATTGGGGTGTGGGTGAGATCTGAATCACTACGGTAGACACGACCAGGGCAAACAATACGGATCGGCGGCTCACTACTTTTCATGGTACGTACTTGAACTGGCGATGTGTGAGTACGTAACAAGCGTGTAGCATCGAAATAGAAGGTATCTGCCATACCACGCGCAGGGTGATGAGCGGGTATATTTAGCGCTTCGAAATTATGGTAGTCATCTTCAATTTCTGGCCCCACCGCCACATCGTAGCCAATCCTGGTAAACAAGCCTTCAATACGCTCAAGCGTGCGAGTGACGGGATGCAGGCCGCCATTCTCTTGACCGCGGCCAGGCAGTGTCACGTCAATTTTTTCAGCTGCCAAGCGAGCATTAAGCGCTTCGCTTTCAAGCTGCTGACGCCTTGTATCAATTTCAGCTGCCAGGGTCTGTTTCGCCTGATTAATTTGCTCACCGGCGGCAGGACGCTCTTCTGCTGATAGCTTTCCTAAGCCTTTCAACAAGGCCGTCACTTCGCCTTTTTTACCCAAGTAACGTACGCGCAACTCATCTAGAGCAGGGACACTTTGCGCCGCATGAATAGCATCGCGAGCCTCTGACACCAGAGTAGGAAGATGGTCCATCCGATTCACTCCGAATTAAGCGATTTCCATCTCTAAAGATGGCTGGCATGTTGAAGGTGACAAAAAAACAGGGGAAGAGCGGCTGCTCTTCCCCTGCATGGGTCACACTGAAATGACCTCTGACACGTCACACTGATCTAACTCAGTGTAATGTGACTTATTGGGCAGCCTTGGCTTTTTCCACGATAGCCGCAAATGCAGCTTTCTCGTGTACTGCCAGGTCGGCCAATACTTTGCGGTCAATTTCAATACCGGCTTTCTTCAGACCGCCAACAAAGCGGCTGTAAGACATGCCATTGATGCGCGCACCAGCGTTAATACGCTGAATCCACAAAGCGCGGAATTGACGCTTGCGGTTGCGGCGGTCACGGTAAGCATACTGACCGGCTTTGATAACAGCCTGCTTGGCTACGCGGAAAACACGCGAACGGGCTCCGTAGTAACCTTTAGCCTGCTTCAATACTTTTTTATGGCGACGACGGGCAACTACGCCACGCTTAACACGAGTCATAACACACTCCTGACTTTATGACTGAGGCTAAATGCACTCAGATAAGAAAATTCGACCTTACAGATTCGGCAGCATGCGCTGAATCAGCGCTTTGTCAGAAGCATGGATCTGCTTCATACCACGCAGCTGACGCTTACGCTTGGTCGACTTCTTGGTCAAGATGTGGCTACGGAAAGACTGCTTGTGCTTGAAGCCATTAGCGGTCTTTTTAAAGCGCTTAGCAGCGCCGCTGTTGCTTTTGATTTTCGGCATGAGAAAACTCCGCTCGATATTTTTTAGAAAACCCAGGGCCGATCAGCGCTTTCACGCTGACCCGTTAGCTTCGCCGTTGGATCACTTCTTCTTCGGGGCAATAATCATGATCATCTGGCGTCCTTCCATTTTCGGGAAAGACTCTACCGCTCCGATCTCTTCCAGGTCTGCCGCGATCCGTTCCATTAGCTTACGACCAATGTCCTGGTGCGCCATTTCACGACCACGGAAGCGCAATGTGACTTTGCCCTTATCACCACCTTCAAGAAAGCGCGTCAGGTTTTTAAGCTTGACCTGATAATCGCCTTCGTCGGTGCCAGGACGGAATTTGACTTCCTTGACCTGAATTTGCTTCTGCTTTTTCTTTTGAGCCGCTTTCTGCTTCTTCGTCTCAAAAACAAATTTGCCATAATCCATAATCTTACAAACGATTGGATCGGCATTCGAAATTTGCACGAGGTCTAAACCGGCAGCTTCTGCACGCTCAAGCGCTTCGGTGGTGGGCACAACACCCAACTGTTCACCTTCAGCATCGATCAAACGTACTTCTTCTTCGGTAATTCTCTCGTTCATTGGTGGGCGCTTGTCTTGTGGACGCCCGCGCTGATTGCTTCGCTTGATTGCTCCGTCTCCTTAGGCAATTGACGATGTCGCCAGGGCTGCTCGCTCTGCACTGCAACGTTCGATGAATTCATCGACTGTCATTGTGCCGAGGTTTTCGCCGCTGCGAGTTCGCACGGCCACTGAGTCAGCTTCGACTTCCTTATCTCCCACCACAAGGAGATAGGGAACTTTCTGTAACGTATGCTCACGGATTTTAAAGCCGATCTTCTCGTTCCTCAAGTCCGCTTTAACTCGTAAGCCATTTTTTTGCAGCCGTTGCTCCAACTCAAGCGCATAATCACGCTGCGCATCAGTAATGGTCATCAACACAGCTTGCTGAGGTGCCAACCATAGCGGCATCGCACCAGCATAGTGCTCGATTAGGATTCCCAAGAACCGTTCAAAAGAACCTAAGATAGCACGATGAAGCATCACTGGGGTCTTTCGTGTCCCATCTTCATCAACGTATTGCGCGCCTAAGCGCCCTGGCAAATTGAAATCTAACTGTAGAGTACCACATTGCCAAACACGATTCAGGCAATCACGCAGAGCGAATTCAATTTTCGGGCCATAAAAAGCCCCCTCTCCTGGCTGAAGCTCCCAATCAAGCCCCGTCGCATTGAGTGCAGCTTCAAGCCCCTGCTCTGCCCGATCCCACATCTCTGCTTCGCCAAGAAAGTCCTCAGGTCGAGTTGACAGCTTGAGTTCAACATCCTCGAAACCAAGCGTTTTATAAACTTGCAGGGTAAGCGCAATGAATGCTTCTGCTTCTGCCTGAATTTGACCTTCGGTACAAAAAATATGCGCATCATCTTGAGTAAAGCCACGAACGCGCATCAGACCATGCAATGAGCCCGATGGCTCATTCCGGTGGCAGCTACCAAATTCTGCTAGACGTAACGGTAAATCGCGGTAGCTTTTCAATCCCTGATTAAATACCTGTACATGACAGGGACAGTTCATAGGCTTAACAGCATACTCACGCTTTTCTGACTCAGTGGTAAACATGAGCTCACTGTAGTGACCCCAGTGGCCCGATTTCTTCCACAACGAAAGATCCACTACTTGCGGCGTTTTAATCTCTTGATAACCATGCGCTCGCTGAATTTTGCGCATGTAATCTTCTAGCGCCTGGTACATCGTCCAGCCATTGGGGTGCCAAAAAACCATGCCTGGCGCTTCTTCTTGCAAATGGAAAAGATCCATCTTGCGTGCCAATTTGCGATGATCTCGCTTTTCGGCCTCTTCTAGGCGCTTCAAATAAGCTTTGAGCTGCTTCTTATCGCCCCATGCTGTACCGTAAATACGTGTCAGCATCGGGTTTGAGGCATCTCCACGCCAATAGGCGCCAGCTAGCTTGGTTAGCTTGAAAGCTTTCAGGTGGCGCGTATTCGGCACGTGCGGCCCGCGACACATGTCCGTGTACTCTTCATGATGATACAAACGTATTGTTGCACCCTCAGGTATATCACGGACAATTTCCTGCTTGAACGTTTCGCCACGCTCAATAAACGTTTTCATCGCCTTGTCGCGATCAACGTACTCACGCACCACGTCGTAATCACGCTCAATAAGTGATTGCATGCGTTTTTCGATGGCTTCCAAGTCGTCAGGCGTGACCGACTTGCCGAAATCAATGTCGTAATAAAAACCATCGTCAATGACTGGCCCAATGGCCATTTTGGCATCAGGGTACAGTTGCTTAACCGCATGTCCAATCAAGTGAGCACAGGAATGGCGGATAATCTCAAGCCCTTCGGGATCACGGGCGGTAATTATCGCCACTTCAGCATCTTGCTCGATCAAGTCAGCAGCATCGACCAATACACCATCAATCTTGCCAGCCACACAGGCCTTGGCCAAACCAGGGCCAATGGATTCTGCGAGCTGCATGATAGAAAGTGGTGCTTCGAACGTTCTTTGGCTGCCATCCGGCAATGTTACTATGGGCATTAAGATATTCCTTGAGCGCAGTGGTGATCCATACCAAGGATCACATTTCGCTATCAATGATCGAGAGTATTAGGTGCTTTTTGAGGGTTGCCCAGCCTACCAGAATTTAGCAGGCCGTAAAATAAAACGGGAGGCATAAGCCTCCCGTTTCGTGCTTAAAGGGCATTAATCACTGGCACAATGGCCTAACCCTTTAATGTAAAGCGATGCGTGGCTTAGTTCCACTCATCCATTTCTACACGACGGTTTTGTGCGCGACCCGCATCGGTATCATTGCTAGCAACCGGGCGCTCTTCGCCGTAGCCAACAGCACGCATACGGTTAGCACCTACGCCACGTTGGGCAAGGTAAGCAGCAACGGATTCCGCACGACGCTGCGACAGATTTTTATTGTACTGATCAGCACCGCGAGAGTCAGTGTGACCTTCAATGCTCACACGCACATCAGGATTATTGACCAGGCGCTCTGCAACACCGTCCAGAACACCTCGTGCTTGGGCAGTTAGCTGTGCAGAATCAAACTCAAAGTTTACGTCCTGCAACACAACGCTGTCAGGGCAACCTAGTGAGTTAACTGCAACACCTGCAGGAGTATTGGGGCACTGATCGCGATAATCCGGCACGCCGTCGTTATCAGAATCGAGTGGGCAGCCATTTGCGTTAACAGCTACACCAGCAGGCGTTCCCGGGCACTGATCACGGTAATCTGGCACGCCGTCACCATCGGAGTCCAGCGGGCAGCCTTCAGCATCCACTGCAACGCCTGCGGGCACTTCACCATAGCTTGGGCACTGCGGTGCTACTGGCTCAGGCGTACGGTCTGCACATAGCAGGCCACCGATCGCTGCACCAGCAGTTGCGCCAATAGCGGTATTTTCATCTTCGTCAGAATTGCCGCTCGTTGCGTAAGCAATACTGCCGCCGATAACACTGCCTGCCAATCCGCAAACGAAGGGATGTTGATACCAATCGCGATCGCTACTTGCGCTGGTTTGGCCAGATGATTGTGATGCTGAGCTGGCACAGCCTGATAAACCCACTACCAGTGCAGAACCGATTAGCAAGCCAGTCGTTGATTTTTTCATGCAAGACTCCTTCTTGATCCAATGCTGACATGGTCAAAAGACCAAATCTATCCCAATGCTTCTAATTCGCGAGAGCATCCATTTTTCGCTGCTCAGTACCATGGCAATATTGTGCTTTCACCATATGTCTGAACGTTTGCCTATGATTAACGTTTAATCACCAGAAGGCAACAATGCCGAGATATCAACTTCTTGCCAATACCGACATTTTCAGCATAGCAAAATTGACGCCATAAGCGTCAAAAAACATAGGTTATCGTACTTATAGCCCCCTATGCTCGTTAAACAGGGTTAATGAAGACCCATAGATCCTTTGGACCTCCACTCAATTACCTTTTTTGCTGCCTCAAGTACGGCTGGACGCATATCGTCCTCAACAGCAATACGCTCTTTATCTTCTTGCATTCGCTCTCGTGGCGTCAATTGCTTACGTGCGGAGTGAGTTTTTAAATGCCGAGTACGATTGTACACCTCTGCAAACGCTTGAAAGTCTGGACGCTCTGTTAGGCTAGAATCAATAATCTCAAGCAACACTTTGCATCGCCAAGCCCCTTCTGTAATGTCGACTTGCTCTTGCACCAGCGCGCTAACGACAAAATCAAGATTTTCCAGGCTGTTTTGATGGGCACGACGCTCTTCGTCCAGCCGAAACGCTTCTCGACGCTTAACCTCTTGGCGAAGTTTATAGGCATAAAAACCAAGGGCTGCAACGACAATAATTGCAACGATGAATAACAACAACGCTCCTGTGGAACTCATAACGCTCCTTTCACAACGGAGAGGTAGAAAGCTTGACGATAATTGTACACCCTATTTCCCCAACGATACCACTTTCACAATTTTTTCATCTTTGTTACAGCACAACAACAAATAGCCTCTATTGTTTTTGACTCAGCAAAACCTCTAGTTACCACCTTACGTCAAGAGAACCCGAGATGACTTTAGATCATTCACCTCATTAAGATACTGATTATAAGGATATTTCCAACACCAAACAGCCCACCCCATACACAAGGTCAAGGCAACCGCTCCAGCGGTATGTAACAGAGCCAGCCATAGTGGAAGCCACAACAACACATTAGCAATGCCAAGCGCGACTTGGGCAAAATAAGCAATTACCACCAAGGTGAGCGCTCGCCCGACAGACGCAGCCGTACGATATCGCCACCATAGCGCCAACAAGACAATACCGAGTGCAAGCGCTCCAATACGATGCATAACGTGAATTGCAGTACGTGCATCGGCATGTAGCTGGCCATGTAAATAATTAGGGCCGACCGTTTGTGTTAGGTGGAAGCCTTCACTTATATCCATTTCTGGCCACCACTGCGTATTGCAGGTCGGGAATCCTTGGCAGGCAATACCTGCATAATTGCTGGATACCCAGCCACCTAAAGCAAGCTGCACAACTAATATCAACACGCCGATTACCCAGAGCGCATTAGCACTCTTAAATGGAGAGGTATAACGTGTGGAAAAAGAAGCATGGTCGATAGAGGTAGGTACAGGCCTTGTCAAGCTGAGCCGAATTCGCAGATGCACCCAAAAAAACAGCATCAGCACACTTAGCCCACCCAACAAATGCAAAGTAACCACTTGTGGCCAAAGCTTTAGCGTCACTGTAAAAGCGCCAAACGCGCCTTGAAGCAGAATAACAACGAGCAAGGCAATACTTACTTTCCATGGAAACCCTGGACGCTTGCGCAATGAAAAACCTAGCGCCACTACGCTTAGAACGATAAGCCCTAAAAAACTTGCTACATACCGATGAGCCATCTCTACCCATGCTTTAAAAGGCACAAGAGGTACATCAGGATGTTGTAGAGCAGCATGCTCGGCATCAGGGACTAACAGCCGCCCATAACAGCCGGGCCAGTCTGGGCACCCCAAACCAGCGTCAACTAAGCGCGTCCATGCGCCAACTAGAATCACTAACGCTGTAAGCACAGTGCCGACCAAGGTTAAACGTTTCAGCCATTGTAAGCGCCGCTCAGTAGAATATGGCACGTTGCTTCCTTACGACCTGCGAGGTCGAGCATGCAGAGTAACGGTATATTGTTTGCTATAGCGGATTAACCTTAAACAAATGACGTATATCATCGAGAATATCAGCTGCTGGCACTGCATTATTAAATGACAACGCTGGCCTGCCGAAAGGATCCATTAGCCAGACGCTATTTTCTTCTCGCCATGCAGGTTCTGCCAGCCAACGACTAACCTTTTCACCTGGAAGCTCTTGTGCACTCCCGCCTATTCGTAGTCGCTCTAACCGAGGAGCTTCTCGACCCAACGCTCGATGCAGACGCCACAATTCATCCATGCGCTCATCACAGAGAGAAGTACAGTCAAACACGAGTGTCCACGCATCATTTTTTTCGGGTTGAGCGCTCAGAGGCCAATCATCTAGTGCGGGCACGCTGACATGCACTTGACCATGGGCAGTATCTTCACTAGGTATGCCTATTTGCCATGTCAACATCATCCACGCAGTAACAATAGGCGCCGCGAATGCTGCAAATATCAGCAACAACTTAACTCGCGGATAACGAACTGGCTGGCGTTGCTCCATGCTTTTCCCCTCAGCAACCTGTAAGGCTATCTTTTGTAAGACTATCTTTGCGCAGGCGACGTCCCCCCAACACCATGACCACTGTCGCAGCAAGTGCCAACCCCCACCATTGAAAAGCATAGCCAAGATGGCGACTAGGAGGCATCACGCTAGCTTCCCACCAGGGCGTAAACACCCCCTCACCCTGGTCAGCATGTAGCCAGCCGGTGTAAGTGAAGGCCGGCAATGTTGATTCCCACGGGGTTAAACTGATCTGCTGCAGCCTTACCCCTTCCTTGTTTTTGCCATATAGCGGTCCACCGGATCGCGCAACCTGCCACTCGCCTGAAACGGATACGCTGCCCTCTGGAGTATCCGCTTGCGGCGCCGCCCTACTTGGCCCTGTCTCAATAAATCCCCGCTGAATAAGCCACAACTGATCAAAACTGTCTCGGAAAGGGGTTAACACAGCCACGCCCAGACGCCCATCTACAATGCGGTTATCCAGATAAAGCGTGTGATTAGCGAGGTACTCTCCTTGCAAATGCAGCTCAGATCCATCTTCTGGCATAGCAGTAGGCGATTTGACCAAAGGCGCTGCCTGACGAGCGGCTAACAAAACTCGCTTGTCAGCGGCACGCTCCCACTGCCATAGTCCTAGGAAGATACCTAGCGAAACTAATACGCCCCAAAACACACACCAGACGTATAGACGTTGCGACCCAAAAGAGGTTTTCGTCATGTGGTTAAAGCTGCTCATTGGCCTAGTTTTTATTGGAATAGTCGCTAGTTTAGCGGCTGGCGCAGGTTTTTTATTAAAGGATGACAGCAGCTCGCGACGGCTACTAGCATCCCTTAAATGGCGCATTGGGTTAACATGTCTACTCATGGCCTTATTAGTGTTTGGCTTCTGGTCGGGAGATTTAGGCTAATTGATTAGAAAACGTATACAAAAATAAATAACCCAACCCATACAACATCTACAAAGTGCCAATACCAACAAGATGCTTCAAAACCAAAATGATGATCTTGGGCAAAGTGCCCTTTATGTATACGTATCAGCATACTGGTTAAAATTAACGTACCTATAATGACATGAACGCCGTGAAAGCCCGTTAGAATAAAGAAAGTAGCGCCGAAGATTCCTGCCTCAAGCGTAATACCATAATGGTTATACGCTTCATAATATTCGACGCCCTGAATCATAATAAAACAGCAGCCCAGCAATACAGTACCTGCCAGCCAGTTTCTGCACGTCTTACGCTCGCCTAATTTCAAAGCTTCATGTGCAACCGTCAAAGTAATGCTCGACGTTACCAAAATTAGTGTATTGACGAGCGGCAATTGCCATGGACTTAAGACACTATCCGGGCCAGCCACCGACGAATCAGGAGGGTTTAACAACGGCCACTGAGCGACAAAATCAGGCCAAAGTAACGCAGAAACACCTTTTGCTCCTTCACCACCTAACCAGGGTATAGCAAACGTTCTAACGTAAAATAAGGCGCCAAAAAATGCGGCAAAAAACATCACTTCCGAAAAAATAAACCAGCCCATCCCCCATCGAAACGAGCGATCCATTTGGGCATCGTACAATCCGCTCATTGACTCGTGAATAACATCTCTGAACCAAAAGCCCATGACGGTAATTACACAAGCCATACCGATTAGCATGAACGGGGTACCCGTGTCGTACACAAGCTTAATTCCTGTACCCACCATCATAGCCCCGAGCGCCAGCGAGCCTAGAATAGGCCATCGACTCTTTGCAGGAACATAGTAGCCGCCACTCATATCGAATCCCCTATCGTTTTGTTGTCATTCTTCGAGATGTCTTTTACTAAGTGATGAACCGGGTACAAGGTATACACCAGCGTTATCGTATTAATATCCTCAGGAAGGTCACGCGCTAGCTGGAATATCAGAGGAATCGTCAAGCGCTCATCCCCTTGAAGCTGCTGCTCTTGGAAACAGAAACAGCTTATTTTTCTTAAATGCGTCGTAGCACTTGAAGGAGAGACGCTAGGTACAGCTCGCCCCCAACTTTCGACATGACTGTTGTTGGTAAACGTAAAATCAACTTCAGCTGTTTGGCCTGGGTGGACACGCATTTGGCGGTTTTCGACGCTCATTCGCCATGGTAACCCCGCGCCACCTCGGGTAATGAACTGCACGGTGATATAGCGGGACTGATCAACTTCTTCATGAATAATGGCTTTAGCCGTGGTATCCACTTTGCCATTAAGGCCCGTCACACTACAAAACACGTCATAAAGAGGGACCAGTGCGAATGCAAAGGCAAACATCCCAATTAACGCCGCTACTGTACGAATGACTGTCCGTTTAACCCCAACTGATTGCACCGTATCATTGACTGCCATATATCCCCCTAGACCATTCACTGATGGACAGCTAATTAGTCATGATGATGGGTACGGTTAAATACTGGCGGTGTTTCAAAGGTGTGCAACGGTGCCGGACTGGGGACGCTCCACTCTAGGTCTTCTGCGCCTTCCCAAGCTTTTGCAGGTGCTTTTTTACCTCCTCTTACACACATCACCACAACCAATACAAACATCAGCTGTGACGCTCCAAAAAAGAAGGCACCAATGCTGGAGAGCAAATTAAAATCTGCAAATTGTAATGCATAGTCGGGAATACGCCTTGGCATGCCCGCCAAGCCTGCGAAATGCATAGGGAAAAACGTTAGATTAACGCCAACAATAGAGCACCAGAAATGGCATTGAGCAAGTCGCTCGTTAGGATAATAACCTGTCCATTTGGGTAGCCAATAATAGACACCAGCCATAATGGCAAAAATAGCACCGGGTACTAGCACATAATGAAAATGCGCTACGACAAAATAGGTATCGTGGTATTGGAAATCCGCAGGTGCAATGGCCAACATTAGTCCTGAGAAACCGCCGATGGTGAATAGAACCACGAAAGCCAAAGCAAACAGCATGGGCGGTTCAAAACTGATCGAGCCACGAAACAGCGTGGTCACCCAATTAAATACTTTCACGCCTGTGGGCACGGCGATCAGCATGGTCGAGTACATGAAAAATAGCTCCGCTGTTAGCGGAAGACCGACGATAAACATATGGTGTGCCCACACTAAAAATGACAGCAGCGCGATAGCTGCCGTGGCATACACCATAGACGCGTATCCAAACAACGGCTTACGCGCGAAGGTAGGAATAATGGCTGAGACAATACCAAAAGCCGGCAAAATCATGATGTAAACTTCAGGATGGCCAAAGAACCAAAATAAGTGCTGGAAAAGCACTGGATCGCCGCCGCCCGCAGCGTCAAAGAAACTGGTACCGAAGTTAATATCCATCAGCATCATGGTAATAACGCCCGCTAGTACAGGCATTACCGCAATCAATAGAAAAGCCGTAATTAACCATGTCCATACGAACAGCGGCATATCCATCATGCGCATTCCAGGTGCGCGCATATTCAGAATGGTCGCAATAATATTTATAGCCCCAAGAATCGAGCTAATACCTGCAATGTGCAGAGCTAAAATAAAGAATGTTGTGGAGGCAGGTGCGTAAGTCGTCGATAACGGCGCATAAAATGTCCAGCCAAAATTAGGCCCACCGCCCGGCATGAATAGCGTAGAAAGTAGCAATGTAAACGCCACCGGAAGCAGCCAGAAACTAAAGTTATTAAGCCTGGGCAGCGCCATATCCGGCGCACCAATCTGAAGCGGAATCATCCAATTGGCTAGCCCAGTAAACGCTGGCATTACCGCAGCAAACACCATGATTAATCCATGCATGGTGGTCATTTGGTTGAAAAATTCTGGCTCTATAAGCTGCAAACCAGGTTGAAATAGCTCGGCTCTCACTACTAGGGCAAATATGCCTCCAACAAAAAACATGGTGAGAGAAAAGATCAGGTACAGAGAACCAATTTCTTTATGGTTGGTTGTCAGAACCCATCGCAGTATCCCTTTGGGCTGAGCCGCATGGTCGTGATGAGAATGACCGCCAGCCGCTGCAGTAGAGCTATGTTGCAGCGAGTGTTGAGGAGGTAGTTTGGGCGCCATGAGCATCTCCGCCTGATTTATTGTTAGTACCTTGAATTATTGTGCAATACGTTCGGCCACCGTAGCTGGCTGCACCACATCACCTGTCTCATTGCCCCAAGCATTACGGGTATAAGTAACAACAGCGGCTATTTCGACAGGATTTAACGTACTGCGGAATGCCGGCATAGCAGCGCCAGAAACACCGTTAATAACCCGATTCAGGTGCCAATCTAAATCACTAATCAGTTGATTATTGTTGGCTAGTGCAGGAAATGCGGGTGGCGCCCCCTGACCTTCGCTTTGGTGACAGGCAGAACAGATAGTCTGATAAACGGTCTCTCCCCTCGCCATCAAATCCTCCATTTCCCACTCCCGGTCAACCCCCATAGCCTCTTGCTCTGCGGCTTCTTTACGTTCTGCCAACCATGCTTCGAACTCTTCTTCTTCCATCGCATGCACAACCACTGGCATAAACCCGTGGTTAACGCCGCAAAGCTCGGCACACTGGCCACGATAGATGCCCGGTTCATTAATTTTCACCCAGTTCTCATTGATGAACCCAGGAATCGTATCCTGCTTAACGGCTAGTTCAGGCACCCACCAAGAGTGAATAACGTCATCTGACGTCATTAAAAAACGCACTTTACGATTGATCGGCAGTACCAATGGCTCATCTACGTCTAACAAATAGTGCTCATCTCTCGCTTTTTCTCCACGAATTTGTTCAGTTGGTGTACTCATATTTGATGTAAACGCAACATCTTCACCAAGGTACTCGTAGCGCCAGCGCCATTGTTGGCCAGTAATCATCACATCTAGATCAGCTTCTGAAGCGTCGTACATACTCTTCAACGTCGCCGTTGCGGGCACGGCCATTCCAACCAAAATCAGAATAGGAATAGCGGTCCAAAGAATTTCTACGGAGGTGTGCTCATGAAAATTCGCCGCTTTTTCCCCTTTTGAGTGTCTGTATTTAAATAGTGAGTAAAACATCACCCCAAACACAATCACCCCAATGACCACGCATACCCAAAAAATCGCCATATGCAGACCAAAAATATCTTGGCTGATATCGGTGACCCCAACAGGCATATTCCAGCTATTAGCATGAGCTTGAGTGATACTGAAGGCACTGGTAATGGTTAGCAGCCATTGCCACGATAGATGCATAGGAACCTCCGTTATTATTGTTGTTCTCGCCAACCTTTTTATTAGGTCAGGATTAACTGATTAACGTCAGTATAGAAAACATGTGGCATTCGTCACGAACAACTATCGTGAGGTGTATCAACGCTTCATCGCGACGCAATCACTGCAATCCCGACCAAGATCAGAACAAATACGAGCGTGATTACAATTCCCGTCACAATAAAGGCCGCGGGGTTACCGCTAGAAAAATCCTGTTGCCGCTTGAGGTCATTTTGTACGCCTAGCAGTGCTGACAGTACTGATTTAACGACTGACCACATTGCGCCTCTCCTCGTTATCACGTATTGCGTCGCCTGAATGAACAACTCTTCTGCAGAGCTTTAGCTATAGTTGAAGATAGGAGAACCTGTGAAGAATGCCTCACAAATTGAAAAACTCGATAGGAACCTACTATGGACCATACAAACAAAAAGCAGCCCTCATCCATCAACGACACGAACCAAAATATCGCAGCTTGGTGGCAGCATTACTGCCTATTGAGTACCATGCCAATGGTGCGTTGTCAGATTGCGTGGCTTGAGAGCGTGACAGAAGCCATGCAGCTGGAAGCTGAGCTTTTCCAAGCTATCGCTAAAAGTAGCGAAAAACTGACGATATGCCTGACTGATGGCAAAGAAAATTGCAGCGCTAAGGAACTCACTGAGCATTACCAAGAAATGGTCAAAACGCTTACCGATGCTAATCTTGAGCGTTTTGCTAAGGTATCTCAGCTTTCCCATGAGTTTCGACGTAGTCTTTGGGAAGAAATCTAACAAATCTAACAATTTGGGATTAAGCTTGCGACTTACAGTCGTGCCATTCACACTACGCACGCTTTGCTAAGAGCAGCTTTTGACTGGTGATGGAGCCTAATATGCCCAAATGTCGTGGATTTATTTCGTTGTTCTCGTTAATAACCGTGGTCTTAGTATCGTTGACTGGCTGCACAACTTACACTTGGCCGGATGGCTCGCAAGAGACTGTGCTTGGCGTGCCCCCAGAAGAAGAAAACCGGCGTTATGAAGAGCAGCGTGCCGACGGAGTACGCTATCGCGTGCCAGGTAAAATACCTGAAGAGCAAACGCAATGACCTTCTTCGATCTGGCTTCTCTTTAAACGGTGTTATTAACGTTATCTTCGTTTTGTAGATGCCGTTGCTTGAGCGGTAATTGGATCTTCTGGCCAGGGGTGTTTAGGGTAGCGGCCACGCATCTCTTTACGCACCTCTGGGTAGCCATTCAACCAAAAACTGCGTAAATCCTGAGTAACTTGAAGCGGCCTTTTTGCCGGTGAAAGCAGATGAATGACAACCGGCACATGACCGTCCGCAACGGCGGGAGTATCCTGCCAGCCAAACGCTTCCTGTAACTTCAAAGCAAGCACTGGCGGCCTTCCTGTTAGGCAGGGCTCATAATCAATGGCTGCTCGATTACCGCTAGGAGCCGTTATTGTCGATGGTGTTAAACGCTCAAAATGGGTTTGCTCATCCCAACTGAGCGTTGCCATTAAGTAGGTATGGAATGGCATTTTTTCTAGCTGACTGAAGCGTGTTATACCCGTCATGTAAGGTGCCAGCCATACATCCAAACTGTCTAATAGCGCGTTTTCTGACCAGTCAGGCCATACGTTAGAATAAATACTCGCCACTAGCGCCATTCGCCCCTGTAATTGCTTAACCTTGCCATTAAAAAGCGCCGCAGGGCGTTGCTTTAATGCGCACAGCAACGCCTGTTGGACAGCCTCTCCAGATAACTCCGCTAAGGGCCGACTTGCCAACACAAGTTCACCATGGCGCTGAACAGCTTCACCAAGAAGCTTTCCTTGGGCATCTGACCAAGTAACACGCTCCTCCCACTGTTGAGTTGCCGGGTAAAGGTCAATAAGCGCTGCCTGCGTAATCGGTTCTGCCAGGTAAATTGCTGCCTCACTGCTGGCACTCTCTACGCTAACAGCGACGATAAATGCTTCATTCGCTAGGGGGTGGCTAATGGAAAGCGTGGCGGTTTTGCCATTGGCCAGCTTGAACCGACCTGGACTGATGAATTGACCAACGCGATCCGGGTAAGCCATCGCCAGCAGATAGCTAAGCGGCTCAAGCGGTAGCTTATGTGGAATCTGAAGGCTAGCCATGTCCATAAGGCGCTTGGTTTCTCGTTGCCATTGAGGAAATCGCCAGGGTTGGCTGAGCCGCTGAGCCAGCGCATCTCTTAGCGAGCCACTAACACGCTCTCTACCCTCTAGCAGAGCTGCTAAAGCACAGGCGAGCGGTAATGCATCCAATGACACTGCCTTTGACAGCATGACCGCTAAACGAGGTTCAAGCGGCCAACGCGCACTTTGCTTACCTAATGGTGTTAATAAACCCGCTGCATCAAGAACACCAAGCTGACGAAGCAAAGCCTGGCTACTTTGCCATGCACCGTTAGGCGGTGGTGTCATCCAAATTAACTCTTCAGGCGAACGCGCTCCCCATACGGCAACCTCAAGCGCAAGTTTTGATAAATCAGCTTGGGCAATCTCAGGTTCACCGTAAGCAACCAGTGGCTGCTCTTGAGACCATAAGCGATAACATACACCCGGCTGCTGCCGCCCTGCACGACCACGACGTTGATCAGCGCTGGCACGATTGACACGCCGGGTAGTTAGTCGAGTGAGCCCAGTTCGCGGCTGAAACAACGGCACACGCTCCAAGCCAGCGTCAATAACCACATTAACGCCATCAACTGTCACACTGGATTCCGCAATGGCGGTTGATACAATCACCCGCTGGCGAGTTTCGTGTAACTTCAATGCAGCTTGTTGCGCCTCGATAGGCATGCCGCCATGTAAAGCGCGCACCTCAATATCAAAGGTGCTATTTTCCAGCATTTGCACTAGCCGAGTTATCTCTGCCACCCCAGGTAAAATCACCAACACGCCGCGGCTACCGGCATTCGCTAAGGCTTCGGTTACCACTCGGTAAGCGGCAGCGTCTAACGCTTCCTCGCTACTAAAAGGGCGATAATACGTTTCAATTGGGAATTCACGCCCCGTACTTTCAATCACGGATGTATCGCTGCCCAATACGCTTTTTAAAGCAGCAACATCTAACGTCGCAGACATCACCATCAGTCGTAAGTCATCGCGAATGCTTTGCTGAATATCCAGCGATAGCGCCAGCCCAAGATCTGCTTCTATGCTGCGCTCATGAAACTCATCGAAGATGATACCGGCGACGCCTTCGAGCAACGGATCATCTTGCAACATACGCGTCAGGACGCCCTGGGTGACCACCTCCAAGCGTGTGTGCGGCCCCACTTTGCTGTCCCCTCGCATACGATAGCCAACCGTCTTACCGACAGGCTCATCAAGCTGCGCGGCCATAAAGCTTGCCGCCAAACGAGCCGCTACCCGCCGAGGCTCTAACAACACTATCTTCTGGCCCTGCGCCCATTGGCTGTTAAGCAAGGTCAGCGGAACGCGGGTTGTCTTACCCGCCCCTGGCTGGGCGATTAAGATTAAGCGGTTATGTTCAGAGAGAGCCGCCTGAATCTGCTTGAGGTGCTGTTCAATGGGAAGCGTAGACATCGCCAATATGGGCATAGCAGCTAAACTGATGAGTCGTTTGATAAATGCGACGCTGAAATACCGCATCCTTTCAAAATAACATGCTCAAGAAAACGGCAAATAGACTCGAAATCCGTTTCGCTGAGCACTTCAGTCCCTAATATCCCCGTTACCTGCGCACTGTATTCCGTGTAATGCTGGGTAGCCGACCAAATCAAGAATATAAGCCAGCGTGGATCGACATCATCCATTTTCCCTAGCTGAGACCACTGGTGAATAATTTCTGCACGGGAAGCTACCCACTCTTTCAACTCACCAGAGAGGTAATTACTCAAGAAAGGCGCACCCGCCAAAATCTCGGCGGCAAATAGCTTTGAACCTTCGGGGTAACGCTGACCCAGCATCATCTTGGTGCGAATAAAATCGCTTAATACCTTAGCTGGATCACTTTCAGGTGTTATATCTTCAAGTACCGCATTCCACCGGTTCATCATTCGATTAAGCAGTCGTACATAAAGCAGCTGCTTACTGCCCATGTAATAGAGAATATTCGCCTTAGGAAGACCTGCTATATCGGCGATGGCCTGAAGGCTGGCACCACGATAACCATGTTGAGAAAACACCTGCTCCGCAGCGCTCAGTATGGTCTGTTCAATGCGATCTCTGCTGGCATTTTCATGGTTAGCGGTATCCGCTGTCATTGATTAAGCTCCTTTAATAAGCGCTTTTGATAAGCACCAATGGTCAGCCCATGGGACTTATTACATATAATTGGTTTATCGACGCCGGCCGTGTAAGTGCACAGACAGCCGCATTAGCAACAAATTCTTGCAAGGTGCGCTCTTTTGTCTCAAGCTAAACAATATTGACCGATCGGTCAGAACAATCATAACGGAGTTTGGCATGGCTACGATTGAGTTCCTGCTCAACGGCACCCCCAAGCAGTGTCATGTACCCCCTGACACCAGCATTCTAACGCTGTTGCGTGATCATTTGGGCATCACTGGCACAAAAGAGGGCTGCGCATCGGGTGATTGTGGCGCTTGTACAGTCGCAATCAACAATCCAAGCGACACGCAAAGCCGCTTTTTAAGCGTCAACGCGTGTATTACCCCGGCTCATCAACTTCACGGTCAGCACGTTATTACCGTTGAAGGGCTTGCGACTGAAGGCAACTTGCACCCAGCTCAACGCGCAATGATCGAGTGCCATGGCAGCCAGTGCGGATTTTGCACACCAGGAATTGTCATGTCCTTGTTCACCTTGCATGCCAACCAACAGCAGCGCCCCTCACCTCTTACACCAGAAACACTGGAAGCCGCATTAGGTGGAAATTTATGCCGCTGCACGGGATACCGACCGATTCGTGACGCCGCATTGAGTATGCAAGATTTCTCTTGGGAAGCACCGCAGTGGTTCGATGCGTCTCAGCCAGCCAGTCACCCGCTTCATGTGCCGGAGTCAACCGCAAAGAGTGAGCCACTGTTCGTACAGCCAACCACCTTGGCTGAGTTGGCCGACGCAAGATATCGCTATCCTGATGCACGCCTTGTGGCTGGCGCAACAGATCTATGGCTGGAAAGCACTCAGCGCCTTACCGCACTGAACCAGCTTATTGATACCACTCGCGTGGCTGAATTGCGCCAAATTGAAGAGGCGACATTCCAAGCTCAACCAGGTTGGTGGGTAGGCGCCGGGGTTACGTACTCGCAACTTGAGCCCTTATTAAGCAGTCACTTTCCTGCGTTTGCACACCTCCTTCACAGGCTCGGCTCCCAACAAGTTCGTAACCGGGGAACGCTCGGCGGAAACATCGCCAACGCTTCGCCAATAGGAGATACGCCACCTGTACTACTGGCGCTCAATGCGTGGGTAGAACTTACCAGCCATGTCGGTACTCGCCAGCTGTTGCTAAGTGATTTTTTTATCGACTATAAAAAAACAGCGCTGGCTGCTGATGAAGTCATCAGTCGTATTTTTATACCTCAACTGGCTGAATCAGCCACACTAAGGGTCTGGAAGCTTTCTAAACGACGCGAGGATGACATAACGGCGGTATTAGGTGCGTTTTGCTACCGTGTTAATCAGGGTGTGATGGAGGATGTTCGCATTGCCTTTGGCGGTATGGCTGCAACTCCCAAGCGAGCTAGTCAAACAGAAGCTGCGCTAGAGGGCCAGCCCGTTTCCAAAGCTAGCTTTCAAGCAGCCCAGCAAGCCCTTGCTGAAGAGTTTCAGCCAATGAGCGATGTACGGGGTAGCCAATACTACCGAGAACAAGCCGCTCTCAACCTATTAGAACGCCTCTACTTATCGCTTTCGTCACCCAACCAGGAGGTGATGCTCCATGCGTACGCTCACTAAACTTGATGGCGACAGCAGCCGAGCTCGTCGAGAGTTACATGACCACATCCAAGGGTCAGGCCCACTTGCCCGCCATACTGTCGATAGCCACGGTCAGCGCCAAGCAGGCACCGCTAGCTTCCATGAAAGCGCTGAAAAACACGTTACCGGCAAGGCCGCCTACATTGATGACCTCAAAGCACCGGCAGATGCCCTGCATGTAGCTCTGGGGCTATCTCCTGTCGCACACGGCACATTGACCGCGCTTGATCTCGAAGCAGTTAAACAAGCGCCTGGCGTTGTCGATGTCATCACTTTTCACGACGTGCCCGGTCATACGGATATCGGCCCTGTCTTTCCAGGCGACCCCATTTTTGTTGATCAAGAAATTAGCTACGCAGGCCAGTGTATTTTCGCCGTTGCGGCTACCTCGCTTCAGGCTGCTCGCCGAGCGGTAACGCTGGCCCAGTTAAGTATTGATGAACAACCAGCGAGCCTCGACCCTGTTGCTTCTGCCGAACGCAATGATGTGGTTCGCCCTACACATGTTCAAGAGCGAGGCGATTGGCAAGCGGAACTGCGCCAAGCCGAGCAAACGGTTGAGGGCGAGCTTTTCATCGGCGGACAGGAACATTTTTACCTGGAGGGACAAGCGTGCTTGGTTCTGCCTACCGAAGATGAAGGGGTGATTGTCCATACCTCTAACCAGCACCCTAGCGAGACCCAAAAACTTGTCGCTGAAGTACTGGGCATTCCCTTTCATGCTGTCACCGTTGAAGTACGCCGAATGGGCGGCGGTTTTGGAGGCAAAGAAACTCAAGCATCTCCTTGGGCTTGTATGGCAGCCATTATTGCCCGCAGAACCGGAAAAGCCACACGTATACGTCTACCACGAAGTGATGATATGCGCGCGACCGGTAAGCGACACCCCTTTCATAATCGCTACCGACTAGCCATTAATCGGCAAGGCATCATCCAGGGGGGAGACATAACAGTTATTGGTGACTGCGGATACTCGCCTGACCTTTCGGACGCCATTGTTGACCGTGCAATGTTCCATGCCGACAACGCTTACTCATTAGGCAATGCTCGCGTCACCGGTCACCGAGCTAAGACCCATACCGCTTCTAACACGGCTTTTCGGGGTTTCGGCGGCCCTCAGGGCATGATGATTATCGAAGCTGCAATGGATGATATCGCGCGTAAGGTCGGTGAAGACCCTCTCACCATACGCAAACGAAACTTCTATCGCGACGGGCGAGACGTCACCCACTACGGGCAGTCAGTGGATCAAAAGCAGTTACTCCATACGCTGGTTGATACATTGGAAACCAATAGTGATTACTGGGCGCGCCGTGCGGCTATTAAGGCATTTAATAGCAACAGTCCCATCATTAAAAAAGGGCTTGCGCTAACGCCAGTAAAGTTTGGCATCTCATTTACCGCCCAGCACCTTAACCAGGCCGGTGCGCTGCTGCATGTGTATACCGATGGCAGCATCATAATCAATCACGGCGGCACCGAAATGGGCCAAGGACTGCACACCAAGATTTGTCAGGTAGTGGCTCGCGAGCTTGGCTTGGATTTAGATAGCGTGCGGATTAGTGCAACTCGCACGGATAAAGTACCCAATACATCCCCTACGGCGGCTTCAAGCGGCGCCGACCTCAATGGCATGGCCGCGCGAGATGCCGCCAGTAAATTGCGCGAAAGATTGTTCGACTTTGCCGCGATGCATTTTGAAGGCGGCTTAGACCGAGAAGGCATGCGCCTGGAAGATGGCATGCTGATTGCTGGGATTAATGAAAGCGAGCGTCGCATCCCCTGGGGAGAGCTTGTTCAAACGGCCTACCTCAATCGCATCTCGCTGTCAGAAAAAGGCTTTTATGCGACACCATTGATTCATTACAACCGTGCAACGGGCCAAGGCCGCCCTTTTTATTATTACGCGTTTGGAGCAGCCGTTGCCGAAGTGAGTGTTGACACATTGAGCGGCGAATATTTAGTTAACCGTGTTGACGTGCTACATGACGTTGGCAATTCGCTAAACCCTGCCATTGATATTGGCCAAGTAGAAGGTGGCTTTATCCAGGGAATGGGCTGGCTAACCAGTGAAGAACTTAAGTGGAGCGATAAAGGTATGCTGGTTAGCGACGGGCCTGCGACCTACAAAATACCCACGTTTGGTGATCTTCCCGCTATTTTTAACGTTGAACTATTGGAAGGCCACCCAAATTCCATGGCAAGCCTATATCGTTCTAAAGCCGTTGGTGAGCCACCGTTTATGCTTGGTATCTGTGTTTGGTCTGCACTACGTGATGCGCTTTCAAGCTTAACCGATTACCAACAGTCTCCCCATCTCGACACTCCCGCAACCCCTGAGCGAGTGATGTTGGCTGCAAACGCAATTAGAGAAAAAGCGCTATGACACAGCCCTCAGCAGAAACTTGGCACGCTGCACTCGATCGATTGCAGCGTAGCGGTGTTCCCCACGTGTTGGCCACTCAGGTAACCAGCGCGGGCTCAACCCCGCGTGAGCCCGGCGCACGCATGGTGATCACCCAAGAGGCGATCTATGACACGCTAGGTGGAGGCACTTTCGAGTGGCAAACTATCCATGCTGCTCGAGACTTTTTACAGCAAGGCCGCGCAGGCTTTCACTTAGAGGCATTCTCGCTAGGTGGCCGCAGCGGCCAGTGCTGTGGCGGTTATGTCAATGTGCTGCTGGAAGTGTTTCCTGGTGCCGCTACCAATATCGCTTTATTTGGTGCTGGCCATGTCGGACGAGAGATCGTAAAGCTTAGCGAACCGCTCCCCTGGCAAGTACACTGGTTTGATAGCCGAGCAGATGTATTTAACGAACGCGATCAGCAGCAATCCCGACTCAGTTGCCATACGCTGAGCAGTGCGCAAGAGGGAACTTCAGCCCTGCCGCCCTACTGTCATGCACTGGTATTAACCCACAACCATGATGAAGATTACGCCCTTATCACCGCTTTACTACAGCGCAATGACATCGCCTCGATAGGATTAATCGGCTCTGATAGCAAATGGGCAAGCTTCCGAGGACGACTGCAGCGCGAAGGCTACACCGCTGAAGAAATAGAGCGTGTACGCAGTCCCATTGGCTGTATTCATAACACTAAACTTAGCAACAAAACCCCCTATGCGATTGCTTTGACGGTGGTAACCGAACTGCTTTGGCTAACGGACAAGCCAGCCTCACTAGACATGCGCGGCCTTGAGCCGAACGCAATACGTGCACTTGTTGACGATACGAAAACGACTCAGAGTTAATATGAATTCCTCAATCGATACGCTCATCCGCGCTGAAATTGTCAGCTTTGCACGCGACCCAGGTAATGATGACCTACCTCAGCCAGGTAGCCTAGAGCATTATGGCGATGGGCTACTGTGGCTAAAAGGCAGTCATATTCAGGCTGTCGGCCACTATGGTGATCTCGCTGATCAACTGCCAAGTGACGCCCATGTTATTGATTATCGCGGCAAGTTGATTATGCCCGGCTTTATCGATACTCACGTTCACTATGTTCAGCTAGACATCATGGCTTCCTACGGCCGACAACTACTTGATTGGCTAAATGACTATACGTTTCCTGAAGAGTGCCGTTTTGCCAATCATGCGCATGCAGAAGCGCTATCGAACGCTTTTCTAGATGAAATGCTTCGCGCGGGAACGACAACAGCCCAAGTATTTGGCTCAAGCCATCCTGGCTCAGTGGATGCGTTCTTCACCGCCTGCCAAAAACGTCAGCTACGCATGCTGGTCGGTAAAGTATTAATGGATCGCAACGCGCCTGACGCCCTAATGGATGGCGTGTCTGGAATTGCAGACAGTGAGCGACTTATTCAAGACTGGCATGG
The DNA here is from genome assembly GCF_014897805.1 of Halomonas sp. 3F2F. Taxonomy (NCBI): domain Bacteria; kingdom Pseudomonadati; phylum Pseudomonadota; class Gammaproteobacteria; order Oceanospirillales; family Halomonadaceae; genus Halomonas; species Halomonas sp. 3F2F. The sequence continues at coordinate 784 of NZ_JABUZE010000032.1, read as the reverse complement.
CAATGGCCGACTAGGTTATAGCGTCACGCCACGCTTTGCGCCCACCTCTACCAAAATGCAAATGGATGCTGCCGGCGCCCTCTTGCGTAACGACTCTAGCCTTTGGCTACAAACTCATTTGGCTGAAAACAGTGGGGAATTAGATTGGGTAGCTGAATTATTTCCTGGTAGCCGCGACTACTTAGCCGTTTACGAAGAAGCGGGGTTAGTCGGCCCTCGCAGTACCTTCGCGCACGGCATTCATCTGAATAACGATATGCGTAAACGCTTGGCGGATCGAGGCGCCAATATTGCCTTTTGTCCAAGCTCCAATCTTTTCCTAGGCAGCGGATTATTTGACCGAGAAGCAGCTAAACAGACCGGCATGGCATTCACCTATGCTAGCGATATCGGCGCAGGCACCGATTTATCAGGGTTTGGAACGCTTAAGGCAGCCTACCAAGTGGGCCAATTAGGGGGACAGCCTCTTACCGCATGGCAAGTTTTTTACGGTTTAACCCATGGCAATGCAAAAGCGCTTTCCCTAGATACCCATATCGGCCAGCTTGCCCCTTCGTACGAGGCTGATTTTGTAGTCATTGATCCTCATGCGACATCACTGTTGAAGCGCCGTATCCAACACAGCAAAACACTCGGCGAGCGTTTATTTGCGCTGATGATGCTCGCTGATGATCGCGCTATCTATGAAACTTGGTCAAATGGGCAGTGCCAGCACCAACGGGATTAATTTTCAAAGTTAACTCGTCATTCCCGCAGGCCCTTAGCGGGAATCCATGTTGGGCTG